>DAOTWO010000233.1:0-21753 GCA_034435855.1 Thermomicrobium sp.
GCGCAGTACGGCTTTGTTGGGATTGGCTGGGTCATCCTGCTCTCCGCACTCTTACAGACGTTTTATAACGTCGAGATCACCCGCTACGTCATGGCGACCGGTGAGGTTCCGGTGCTCGGCTGGGCGCGTGTTCCCCCGGGATTGTGGCTGTGGGTACCGGTGGCACTTTTGATGGTGTATTTCGCGAATATTTGGGGAGGCTGGGCTGCGGGGGCCGGTGAGGGACTGTACGTGTTGCTGACGGGGAACCTTGTTGATCAGCCGAATGAGCGGACAGCAGCGCGCTGGCTTGCGGTCTTACTGATGGGTATCGTGTTCCTGCTTGTGCTCTTTGGGCGGAAGATTGCCCGGACACTGGAACTTGTCAATTGGGTGGTGGTTGGCTTTATCCTGATTACCCTTTTACTGGTGAATCTCTTCATTGTCCCGTTTGAGACGTGGTGGACGGCGTTGCGTGGCCTCCTGACGCCCGCACTTCCGCCGTCGGGAGTTGATGCGACGCTCCTTGGTGGACTGGCTGGCTACACAGCGCTTGCGTCTGGACTGAACTGGTACAACATGAATTACTACCGCGACCACGGATACGGCATGGGCGCGCGTGTCGGGTTCATCGCCGGACTGGTCGGTGGCAAGCAAGAGGAAGTGTTGGCCAGTGGTGTGACCTTCCCTGACACGGCGGAGAACGAACGTCGCTGGAAGCGCTGGTTCCGTTTGCTGTTGCTCGACCAGTGGGTCGTGTTCTTTGGTGGTGCTCTTGTTGGTATGTATCTAACCACTCTCCTGGTCTATCATCTTGCCAATCTACCCGGGGTCGAGAAACCAACGCGGGCAACAATGCCGACCTTCGCGGCCGATGTCTTGTCGCGGGAATACGGAAGCTTGCTGTATACGTGGGCGCTCATCGTTGGATTCTTCATTCTGTTCAGTACTCAGCTTGGTATTTTTGAGTCGTTGGTTCGCAACATGTCGGACGCACTGTATGGTCTGAGTCCTGCTTTCCGTCGAGCGATCGCTGGAGACCCCCGTCGCTTCTATTACCCGTTCATGATCGTGTTGCTAGTGGTCATCAGCTTCCTGATCTTCCAGGCACTGCCCACCGAGTTGATCCTGATCTCTGCCAACATGTCGAATCTTGGAGCGCTGGTCTTCCCGTTCCTTCTCATGTACTTGAACCGGCGCTTGCCACGAGCAGCTCGCCTACGCTGGTGGTCGTATGTCCTGCTCGTGGCAAACACGGTGTTCTTCGGATTCTTCTTCGTAAACTTCTTGTGGACGCAGATCTTTAAGACGCCACTCGTCAAGTTCTAACCGGTGACAGGTGTACGCGGCTACCGGCGGCACGCCGGTACGCCGCATTCTCATTTGCGGAAGGGGACTACTAGGGGAAGATTGAGAGCTCCCTGCTTCCCCGGTACCGTGAGAGCGATGAGGAGTTTTTGCTCCCGCGCCAGCTGCGCTCTGGACGTGTCTCCCAAGCTGACCACGACGCGACACACCGGAAGTTGACGTGGTGCGCAGAGCACGCTAGGCTTGGAGTCTGTGGGTGTGCACACCCACGCGGCGGGACGTGTTTGCCCTCGGGGAAGGAAGAGACGTGTACGCGGTCGTCCGAACAGGTAGCAAACAGTACCGAGTGCGCCTCGGCGACATCATCGAAGTCGAAAAGCTCCCGGTTGAGCCCGGGCAAGAGGTCACACTCGGTGACGTCCTGCTCGTCGAAAAGGACGGGGCAGTGACAGTCGGGCAGCCAGTCGTGCCGGGCGCTCGGGTTGTGGCGCGAGTGCTTGACCAGGTCAAGGGCCCAAAGCTGATCGTCTTCAAGATGAAGCCGAAGACGCGCTATCGCCGAAAGACTGGGCATCGTCAGCGCTACACGCGGCTCCAGGTGGAGGCGATCGAGCTCGGCACAGCATCCTGAGTGATGATTGGAGGACAACGATGGCGCATAAGAAGGGTGGCGGTTCGACACGGAACGGACGTGACAGTCGTGCCAAGCGGCTCGGCGTAAAGCGTTTCGACGGACAGTTTGTCCGTGCTGGAAGTGTGCTCGTGCGGCAGCGGGGAACTGTCTTTCGCCCGGGTCGGAATGTGGGGATTGGCCGTGACTTCACACTCTTCGCGCTGGTCGATGGCTTTGTCAAGTTCGAGCCGATCTCGCGCGACAAGCGGCGGGTGAGCGTCTATCCTGCGCCAGTCGCCCAGGCATCGCCAGCTGAGGCAGGGAGTACAGTCGCATGAAGAAGGGAATCCATCCACAATACTATCCCCAAGCAACGGTGATTTGCACGTGCGGCAATACATGGACGACGGGCTCAACGAAGCCGGTCCTGCGCATTGAGCTGTGCCCCAAGTGCCATCCGTTCTTTACCGGCGAACAGAAAATTGTTGATACGGCTGGGCAAGTTGAGCGCTACATGCGCCGCTTGGAGAGGGCGCAAGCGCAGCCGCGCAAGAAGAAGGAAGAGCGGCGGCGCAAGCGGCTCGAGCGGCGGGCCCTGCTCGTTGAGCGCGAAGAGGGGCAGGAAGTCGCCGAGACGGCTGAGGGCGAGGCCTGATCGCTGTTCGGTTCTCCAGTATGCTATACTTTTGGTGCGAGTCGTCCGAGTTTCTCCTGTTGGTGGCGACTCGACACCGCGCGCGGGGGCGCGCGTGGACAGGGAGGCGGGTCATGACAGGTTTCAAGGCACTGACGCCGCGCCCCGAAGAGCAGGCCGAGCAGATGTGGCTCGAAGAGCTGGGCTTTACGCCCGAGCAGATTGCTCGTCTGCGCGAGCTGCGGGACATGTACCCCTACATCGAGTACATGGATTCGCGGAAGCAGTGGAATCGGTTGCGCTTCGTCAAGTGGCTTTACTCGCGGGGGGAGATCCCGCGGTAATCGTGGCTGTGGTAAGCGACGTGGGGCTTCTCGCTGTGCCTCGCGTTTTTGTTTTCGGGTCCTCACGAGAGTACACTTGCTGCACAACCAACGGCGGTTGGCGCGCGCCCGCGATGGCGTACAGACGGAAGGCGGAGGAGCAAGACCAATGACATACGTGATCGCAGAGCCCTGCATCGGCGTGAAGGATGCCTCCTGTGTCGAAGTGTGCCCCGTCGACTGCATCAAGTCCGATCCGGAGGCAGAGCAGTACTTCATCAATCCCGATGAATGCATCGACTGCGGTGTCTGTGCTGAAGTTTGCCCCGTCGAGGCGATTTACTTCGAGGACGACCTCCCTGAACAGTGGCGACATTACCTGCAGAAGAACCGCGATTACTTCCAGAAGCAGCGTGTATAGTAGGATTGAGATTGGAACTGAACACAGAGCGGGCGGGAAATCCCCGCCCGCTCGCTGTTCTCGTCACAATGGTGCAATCCCTCACTGCGCGATACCCGGCATAGCGAGAGTGGCCGGATCAGCTACCGGCTGTTCACGGAGCGAGCGCGCCACTTCGAGCGCAGCCTCATGCGCAGCTTCCAGCGTCGCTCGCACATCGGCCTCGCTATGGGCCGTGGAAATAAACCACCGCTCCAGGTGATAGGGGTGGAAGTAAATGCCGCGCTTGAGCATCGCACGGTGGAATCGATCGTAAATATCAATACTTGTGTACGCATGTGCCTCGCGATAGTTACGGATCCGATCCAGCGCGGGGGCATCTGGCTTGGCGAAGAAGATGTGCCACACCGGGCCAATCCCTTGGACGATGCAACGCAACCCTGCAGCCTCACAGGCCTCGCGAAGCCCTTCCCGGACGCGTTCGCCAAAGCCGTCCAGGATGGCCCACAGCTGCTGGCGTCGTGTCTTCATCTCGGTCAGAACCGCGCGAGCAGCGGCCAGCGCGAGCACATTCGCGGTGTAGGTACCGCCATGCATCACCTGATTCGTTGCTTCCAGCTGCATCACTTCGCGTGAACCGCCGAAGGCGGCGATTGGGAAACCGGCTCCCAGCGCCTTGGCATAGGTCGCGATGTCTGGAATCACGCCGAGCCGCTCTTGAGCTCCCCCTGGTGCGAGGCGGAAGCCGGTGATCACCTCATCGAAGATGAGCAGTGCACCATACGCCCGGGTGATTTCGCGGAGGAACTCCAGGTATCCAGGCTCGGGGAGGATCACACCGGAATTGCATTGAACTGGCTCGACCAGGACACCAGCGATCTCGTCCCCATGCTCCAGGAAGAGCCGCTCCAGACTCTCATGATCGTTGTACTGTGCGATGAGGAGTGCGTCGCCATAGACCTCGGGGATGCCTCGCGAACCGGGAATTGGCCGTGGACGGTAGGGCCGCAACTGCGGGCGCCACACGTCGGGGTGACTCGACCAGAGGTGTGTATCGGCCCAGCCGTGATAGGCCCCCTCCATCTGGACGATCTTCGGTCGACCGGTGTAGGCGCGAGCGAGACGGGCGGCTGCCATTGTTGCCTCGGTACCGGAGTTGGCGAACCGCAGGAGCTCGACCCCTGGCACCAGCTCGGTAAACAGCTCGCCGACTTCGGCATCCAGTTCATAGGGGAAGGTTGCTATGGTGCCGTATCGTTCGATCGCTTCGATGACGGCTTGGATCACGCGCCGAGGCTTATGGCCGAAGATCAGAGGACCGTAACCCAGGCTGTAGTCGATGTACTCATGGCCGTCGACATCCCAGAAGTGGGAACCCTCACCGTGGGAGAAGCAGAGTTCAAGACCTTTCTTCAAACGCGCGTAAGAGCTTTCGCCGCCAGCAATTGTCTGGCTAATTCGTTCAAAGAGCTTCCTACTCTGGGCGAAATAGTGATCGCCCAGCAAAAGTTCGGTACTCATACAATCCCTCCATGGTTGACCCAATGGCTGCGCAGTCACGGGGGCAGCCACGCCCGGGCGTATCCAGCCTGACGGTGGGTGACAGAGCGGGGCACCGTCGTGAGGTGGACCGCACGATCGGAGTCTAGCCGAGACCCCCGGGGGGCTGTCAAGGGGGCGGATCCGGCATGATCAGGGTACGGTAATGCACCTGCCGGTCATCGATCGGGGCAGAGCGCTGGCTGTCTGGAATAGTGACCAAGCGTGGGCGCTTCCCTTGCTATCCCCTCTGATCATCCAAGTCTAACCGACCTCTGGTAGTGAGTGAGACCAGACGGCAGAAAGGGTGATGACGCGATCATTGGCCGGATAACAGATCCAGAGTTGGAGAGGCCCTTGCTACGTTTCCGTGGGTGATGATTCTTCATTGAACACGGGAGCAGGTTCGGATCGGTATGGGGCAGAGAGTGGAATCCAGAAAACACATCGTCCGGTTGGGACAACCATGGATCGGGGTGAGGTGCAATTGTGCCGCAACTTCAGTCAAGAATGCGCGGACGGCCGAAGAGGTATCCTTGGAGGAGATCAACCCCGAATTCTTCGCTCTTGCGTGCGTCCTTCTCTTCTTCAATGCCTTCGGCGATGACTATCGCTCCGATGTGGTGAGCCATGTCCACCACTTTACTCGTGATCGCCTGCTTGACGGGGTCTTCACTGACCCCTTGAACGAGCTGTCGGTCGATTTTCACGAAGTCCGGTTGGAGTGCACTCAGCCAAACGAGGCTCGAATAGCCTGACCCAATATCGTCTAATGCAACGCGAAAACCATGCCGCCGATATTCGGTTAAGACGTCATTCACATGACGCAGGTTGGTGAGGGACTCTGTTTCGATGACTTCGAACACGATGTGTGACGGATCAATATGCAGTCGTTCGGCAGCCTGACACGTTGCGCGCAGGCAGGTCGCTGGATCGTAAACAGCTGTGGGACTGAAGTTGATCAACACCAGCCCGGAGAGGGAGTGTTGTGCGACACGCTCCAATGCGACGAGACGAGCTTGAACGTCGAGCTGGACCAATTGCCCAAGTGCTCGGGCAGCGGCGAGGAGTCGAGCTGCAGGAATTTCCTCGCCGTTCGGCAATCGGGCCCGTAGAAGTGCCTCATGACCGACAACTTGATGCGATCCCGCTTGTACGATCGGTTGGAATGCAGAAGTCAGCCGCCCCTCTCTGATCACTCGCTCGAACCATTGATGCTCGAAAGCGGCGATGAGATGGCGAAGCGACCGTACTTTCGGGACATCGCTGATTGAGAGCGAAACGCTTGAGCTCAGCAGGGCTTGTGTGGCGTCGAGCTCTTCCTCGGTGAGTAGATGAGTCAGGTGATTCAGCAGAGTCTCCTTGGTAGTTCCCGTTAAGAACTCGACGACCACGCAGGTCTGGTCGGCCGCGTCCTTCACTGTGAGGCCGAGCTGGTTCGCTGCATTCCGAATCTTCTGCGCCGTGTGGAGCATGGGTGGCCACAAGAGCAGGTATTTCCCCTCCCGTAGAGGGGAGCGACTCGTGAGCGGTCTCGTACACTTGCAGGCCATGTACCGGGCTCCTGTCGCACAGGGCACGCGGGTGCCCGCTGACTCCACCATTTCAGTACTGCGGCTGATTATGGTCTTCAGAAGAGCCCACGTGCCACATGTCACGACGACAAACACGCTTCGATTGTAATCTCAACCGGCCTGACCCGGGGGTCCCAGGACCGTCGACATTCTGCCATTTTCTGTGTGTTGCGGCATGCCGATTTTATGGTGGTTTTCGCCTCGTTCCGGCTCAGGGTGATTCACGGTTGGTATGATCGACTCGATAAATGCGGAATGAGTGCTTCGGGGAGGACCGTCATGCGACGGTGGGATGATGCGTACGGTCCAGTACGGGCCCCGGACTTTCCTTCCGGACTCACCTGGTTCAATGTGCGGCGCCCGTTAACGCTGGCTGATCTCCAAGAACGTGTGGTGATTCTCGACTTCTGGACATACTGCTGCATCAATTGCCTGCACGTCCTGCCCGCGTTGCGGGCGGTGGAGGAGCGGTATCCGGCACAGGTCGTCGTCATCGGTGTTCACTCGCCAAAGTTCCCGAACGAGCGTGAGCCGGCAAACGTGCGGCAAGCGATCCTTCGCGAGGACATCACACATCCGGTCGTGCACGACCCGGAGTTGCTCCTCTGGAGGAGGTATGCCGTGCGGGCATGGCCGACGCTCGTCTTTGTCGGCCCTGATGGTCGTATTCTCGGGGTTCATGAGGGGGAGATACCGGTTGAGAGCCTGGTGCGGGCGGTTGCTCAACTGCTCGCCCGCGCCGGTGTGACAGCAGCAAGTCCGCTCGATTTCCTGGCGCCTGAGCAGCGCCCGCGCACGCCACTCGCATTTCCGGGGAAGCTCGCTGTCAGCGAGGCGCGTGATCGGCTCGTGGTGAGCGATACAGGGCACCACCGGTTGGTGGTAGCGGCACTTGACGGGACAGTCTACCAGGTGATCGGGGATGGAACACCCGGTCTGCGCGATGGCTCGCTCGATGAGGCGCGCTTCTGCGAACCGCAGGGCGTCTTCGTCCACGGCGATCTCTGCTTTGTTGCTGATCGCGGCAACCATGCGATCCGTCGCGTCGATCTGGCACGGGGTGTCGTCGAGACGATCGCCGGAACGGGACGCTTAGGGCATGGTTTCCCAAGCGCTGGCCCAGCGCGCCAACTCGATCTTCGCTCGCCATGGGCGCTCTGGTATCGAGACGGTTTCCTGTTCGTCGCAATGGCCGGCAGTCACCAGATCTGGGCATTGGATCTGGCCACGGGTCTCTTTCAGCCCTATGCCGGCTCCGGTATGGAAGGGATTCAGGGCGGGCCGCTCGACCGTGCCTGGTTCGCCCAGCCATCTGGTGTGACAAGCGATGGGCACGTCCTCTACGTTGCCTGTCCAGAGGCAAGCGCAGTCCGAACGGTCGATCTGCCTGGGACCCCGAACCCGAAAGTCGGGCGGCTCGTTGGGACTGGTCTGTTCGACTTCGGCGATCGGGATGGGACGGGCGATGCGGTGCGCCTGCAGCACCCGCTCGACGTTGCCTGGTCAGGCGGGGAGCTCCTGGTCGCCGATACATACAATCACAAGGTAAAGCGTCTTGATCCCACAACGCGGACGTGCATGACGTGGGCTGGCGACGGACATCCAGGTCATGAGGATGGGCCGCTCGAGCGCGCCCGATTCTGGGAGCCGGGCGGGCTCGCTGTCGCTGGCGATCGGGTCTTCGTCGCAGACACGAATCAGCATGCCGTCCGTGTGATTGACCACGTGCGGGGCGTGGTAGAAACCTTGGAACTGCGTGGACTGACACCGCCAGGAAGCTGAATGAGATATCCGGCGATGGTGCGCTCGTCGATCCGGCTCGCTTTCATTGGCGACGTCATGCTCGGACGGCTGGTCAACCGCGTGCTGCGCGACGTGCCGCCATCCTCTGTCTGGGGCGATGTGCTACCGGTGCTCCTCTCGGCTGATGCGCGGATTGCGAACCTCGAATGCGTCCTCTCTGACCGTGGTGAGCCTTGGCCAGGAAAACTCTTCGTCTTTCGGAGCGACCGCAAGAACGTCGCCGTGCTGACGGCAGCCCAGATCACGGCCGTTTCGCTTGCCAACAACCATGTGCTCGACTTTGGCGACATGGCGCTTGAGGAGATGCTAGAGACACTGGATGAAGCCGGGATCGCTCATGCCGGTGCCGGACGCGACGCACAGGAGGCGCGGCGACCAGCTGCTTTTGTGGTCTCCGGCATACGCTGTGCCCTCATCGCCGCGACGGACAACGAGCCGGACTGGGAAGCGGGGCCGAACAGCCCAGGCGTGTTTTATGCGCCTTGTGATCCTGGGGACATGCGTTTTCAAACACTCTGCGAACTTGTTCGCCAAGCCGCTGCGAGCCATGACCTCGTCATCGTGTCTTATCACTGGGGTCCGAACTGGGGTGAGCGACCACTTCCCGAGCATGTGCGGGTTGGGCGTGCGCTGATCGAAGCGGGAGCGCGCATCGTGTACGGGCACAGCGCACACATCACGCGTGGAGTAGAGTTCTACGGTGGGGGAGCGATTCTCTATAGTTGTGGCGACTTCGTCGATGACTACGCGGTGGATGAAGTCGAGCGGAATGACGAGTCATTCGTCTTTACGGTGGTAATGGATGGTACGATGCTCCGTGAGATTCAGCTGGTCCCGACCATCATCGCCGACTTTCAGGCTCGCCGCCCTGATCCGATCCGGGCAGCACGCCAGTCCGAACGGATGCGTCGCCTGTGTGCCGAACTTGGTACTCGCGTCGAGATTGTGCCGGAAGGATTGCGTCTCCTCCCCTGACGAGGGAAGCTCCCAGGTGCGTTCGAGTGGTCGGATGTCGCTCCCTTCATCACTCCCTCCAAGTGAGGGTGGCAAGTTCGCGGCAGAGTGATTCATCTCTCGGGAACTCATGTCTTGCTCGCTGCGCCGCTTCGGCGTTCCTTGGAGGACCGAGCAGTAAGGTGTTCCACCCGTCAGCGGATCGAACAATGCGCTCTCCTGGGCGCTGCCGCTAGCGGTGTTCATTGATTCCTCGTTCGTCTGCGATGTGGTGGGGCAGAGTTTCTGTCTCTTTCCTCAAGTCCGGAGTGATCAGCCGGTCTCGATACGATGGTAGGGTCTTGTGCGCCGTGTTGTCGGGCAGTGGATCAAAGGTGTATCCTGCAACAGAGATACCCTGGAGGGGTATGTGGAGGCATCTATGGAGGAACAGCGCGAACAGCGGGAATGCGAACGGCGAGTCGATTCCTATCGTGCTGACAAGGCACGCATCCTTGCTCGCCTGCGCCGGATGGAAGGGCAGGTGCGTGGCATCATCCGCATGGTGGAAGATGATCGCTACTGCGTCGATATTCTCGTGCAGCTCTCATCAGTGATTGCCGCGGCACGGAGTATCGGCTTGGTGCTGTTGGAGGACCACATCCGTGGTTGTGTCCTGAACGCCGAGGACAAAGAGGCGGCGATCCAAGAGCTGACCGAAGCGATCGAGCGCTTCACCCGGAGCGTGAGCTGACCTGTTTCGGGGGACGAGAATGAGCGAGCGAACAGAGCGCCCAATGGAGCGGCCGACGACGCTACGGCTCGCGATTCAGGGAATGACCTGTGCGTCCTGTGTGCGGCGCGTGGAGCGGGCGATCACAGCCGTGCCAGGTGTAGCCGAAGCAAGTGTGAACCTGGCCACGGAGGAGGCTGTCGTTCGGCTGGCGCGACCCGACATCGCCCTTGACGAGCTTCTCGCCGCCGTCGAACGAGCTGGCTACCACGCCAGCCCGCTTGGCAGCGAGCCGCCTGTCAGCGAAGTGAGCGAGGCGACGGTGGAGTTCGGGATAGAGGGAATGACCTGCGCGTCGTGTGTTCGGCGTGTCGAGCGGGCACTTCTCGCGGTTCCTGGTGTCCACAAAGCCGTGGTCAACCTGGCAAGTGAGCGAGCGTTGGTGCGCTTTGACCCAACGCGGGCGAGCATCGATCAGATGCTGCGGGCAGTTGAGGAGGCTGGATATCGGGCGGCAGTTGTCCCAACCGAGATACTGCTGGAAGAGGTGTCTGACGAGGCCGAGCAGCGGCGAGCGCGTGAGTTGGCACGACTGCGGCGGGACGTGATCCTCGCCTGGGCGCTTGCTGTACCGGTGGTGACGGTGAACATGCTCATGCCCTCATCCCCATGGGTAGGACTCGTGCTGCTCGCCTTGACCGTGCCGGTATGGGGCTACTTCGGTCGACGGTTTCACCTGACAGCACTTCGGAATCTCCGGCATGGGCAGTTCACGATGGACACACTCGTGAGCCTCGGTACCAGTGCGGCCTTCTTCTCGTCGCTCGCGAGTACGGTGCAAGTGCTTTTGACGGATCATGGACATGGGGCGCACTACTACTACGATGTTGCCACAGTCGTGATTGCCGCGATCTTGCTTGGCCGCTATCTCGAAGCGCGTGCACGCGGCCAGACGTCGGCGGCGGTGCGCCGGTTGTTGGGCCTTCAACCGAAGACGGCGCGCGTCCGGCGTGGTGGAATCGAGGTCGAGATCCCAGTGCGTGAGGTGCGCCCAGGTGATCTCGTCATCGTTCGTCCAGGTGAACGAATTCCCGTAGACGGAATCATCGTCGAAGGAACTTCGACGGTGGACGAGAGCATGCTCACTGGCGAGAGCCTACCGGTCGAGAAGCAGCCGGGTGACCGGGTCTGGGGCGGAACGCTCAACGCGACGGGTTCGTTTGTGCTGCAGGCGACGGCAGTGGGGCACGCGACGGTGCTGGCCCAGATTGTGCGGCTGGTTCAGCAGGCACAGGGGTCGAAGGCTCCGATCCAGTCGCTGGTTGACCGCGTGGCGAGCGTCTTCGTGCAGGGTGTTATTCTCGTGGCGCTTCTGACCTTTGGTGCCTGGTGGCTTGCCACAGGTGATCCGCTACGTGGGCTGCTCCCGGCTGTCGCCGTTCTCGTGATCGCCTGTCCCTGCGCCATGGGGCTAGCAACCCCCACGGCGGTCATGGTCGGCACGGGGCGAGGCGCGGAGCTTGGAGTACTTATCAAGCGGGCAGACGTGCTCGAGCGGATCGAGCGCCTGACGACAGTCATACTGGACAAGACTGGTACAGTCACAGTTGGTGCTCCGAGCGTGACGGATATTGTCCCGCTTTCGGGGTGGAGCAGCACTGACGTTCTGCGTTTCGCTGCGGCGGTCGAGTCGCGGAGCGAGCATCCGCTCGCGCGGGCGATCGTCCAGGCGTTCGACGAAGCGGCAGGTATACGGGTCGAGCAGTTCGAGGTGGTACCTGGGCAAGGCGTGAGCGCCCTGGTCGATGGACGGACAGTGCTCGTTGGGACGGCACGGTTCCTGAGGGAGCGTGGCGTGACTGTCACACCGGGTGAAGAGGAAGCGGCCGCGCTCGAAGCAGCCGGGAGAACGGTAGTCTTTGTTGCCATCGATGGGCGTCTCGCTGGACTGATTGCGCTGGCCGATCGGCCCCGTCCCGAGGCGGCAGCGGTGGTGCGGGCGCTCCGTGAGCGCGGCCTACGGGTGGTGCTCTTGACCGGTGACAACGCGCGGACGGCGCGAGCCATTGCTCGCGAGGTGGGCATCGACGACGTGCGAGCCGAGGTTTTGCCTGATCAGAAGGTGGCGGTTGTCCAGGAGCTCCGTGGAGCAGGACAGGTCGTCGCCATGGTTGGTGACGGCATCAACGACGCTCCAGCGCTCGCGCAGGGGGATGTCGGGATTGCGATGGGAAGCGGGACGGACGTCGCACTCGAGGCAGGCGACGTCGTCCTCGTTCGCCCCGACCTCCGCGGTCTCCCTGTGACGTTGGAGCTCGCCCGGCGCACGATGGCGACGATCCGCTGGAACTTGTTCTGGGCCTTTGCTTACAACACGATCCTCATCCCCGTTGCAGCGGCTGGTTTCTTGAATCCCATGCTCGCAGGGCTGGCGATGGCGCTGAGTTCCGTCTTCGTTGTCACGAACTCGCTGCGGTTGCGCCGCTTCATCCCGCGGACAATCACGATGACCGATGGCGCGGGCGTGGCGACACCCGTCAAGGAACTCGCGACAGCGGGACGGTGAGCTCCGGTGATGGGCGGCTGTTGCCTGGCTGGCCGACTCAGGGGGCGAGCGCTCGCGTCGGTAGCGTGAGGCCGTTCGCTGCCAGGAACTCCTCGACGTCTGTGAACGCGTTAAAGAAGAGCGGGGTGCCAGCAAAGGAGAGTGGAGAGACTGGGCCAACGGTCATGAACGAGTACACACGGCTCGAGGGGTCAAAGCTCGAATGTGGATCCCGGAACAGCCGGTAGAGTGTGAGCGCATGTTCGTCACCACCGGCGAAACTCTCGAGCGCGCGGTATTCCTGACCGAGGCCCAGACCATAACCAAAGAAGGCGATGCGGAGCTGTGAGATGATCTCCGCATCGAGGCTGGCCAGCGTCTGACTAATGACGAGCCAGCCCACCCCGTACTTCCGAGTTGTTCGGACCGCGTCCTTGAGCAAGGTGCGGATCTGGGCCCGGGGAGTATCCGGATCAAGATAGCCAGACGGAGCGAGTCGATGAGCCTCGTCGATGAGGATAAGAGTATTGAGGTTTTGAGACTGTTGGTAGGCCTGCTCGGCTGCAACACGGATTCCTTCGAGGAGACGTCGGAGAACAATCTCTTGAATCGTCTCGTTCCAAAGGACCGAATCGTTCTGCCCACTGCGATCAGCCCCCGAGAGGTCGAGCGCAATGATCAAGCGATCTTGCGGTCGGAACAAGCCGTTGACTATACGTGCGATCGTTCGTGCGTGAGTGTTCTGCCGGTCGCTAAAGAGCAAGGTGAGGGGCCGCCAGGAATGGTGATAGAGTTCAGCACGGTCGGTGTTCCTCAGAGCCCACTGGAAACGCGTGCGAGCCTCAGCGGAACGGTAGAAAACGCGTTGCACCTGCTCGTCGCTCAGGATCTGCCAGACAAGCTGGAAACTTCTCGGCTCGTGTAAGGCCGTTAAGCCAAGCCCTTGCTTGCGAAGGCGTTGGGCGAGTTCCCGGGCAGCGAGTTGACGATTTTCGCGGGCGCCAAACGTGAGTTTGTCGAAGAACTCCGATGTGGTGAGGAGTTCTTCGAACAGTTCCCACTGATCCAGGATCAAGTCCCGCACGGACATGACAACAGTCGTTCGCTGGAACCGTTGCTCGAGTAGATTACGTAGCGGCAGGCGGAATTCACCTGGGGCTGGTTGCCCACGCAGGTCCTTGCTGTACTCGCCTTGTGGGTCGATGATGAGGATTGCCATTTCCGGATGACGCGCGTAGGCGACGAGGAGCATTTTGGCAAGGACGGATTTCCCCGAACCGGTTTTGCCGAAGATCCCGAGGTGGTACGCCTCGCCGGCACCACGCGGACCAAACCCAAAATGCTTGAACCAGAGCGGCAGCTTGGGACCAGAGCCGTACACATGACCAAGATAGAAGAGATCTTCACGGGCATGGGCGAGCAGTTTCCTGAGCACGTCGTCAGTCACCGCATAAATCGGAGTACCGGTTGGCGGGACGGTACCGAGCATTGAGGGACGGATGTGTCCATTCTCCTCGCAGAATACCGCGCTGACTTCGAGGATCCCGCGATGAGTGTCTTGCCGCTCACTGACGGCATCAATGCGACCACGCTGCCGGACGAGACTCCGAATCGTCGGATCTTCGTGCCACACATTCCGCAGTTCAACTTCGGTGATCTGCCCGAGCGCGTAGTGGCGGAGACCGTCTTGGGAGAACGGCAGAAGGACTAGTTCCCCGACAAGCTTGCGACGCGTCGCCGCATCGAGAATTTCCAGAGTCAATTGTCCCGTCGAGGACGGGGAACCGACGACACCGATTGGCTCGATACCATCAACAGTGGGCAGCGCTGAGCCGTTCATGGTGAGCGGAACGCCTCGCTCCGGTAACTCTCCAGTGCCAGGAAGACCTCTTCGAACACAGGATACTCGCGGGAGGCAGCTTCGCGCACGGCATGACGCAAGGCGCGTGTCGCTCGACGCAGGTGGCGGATCATCCGATCAGCGAGGAAAAGCGGGAACGGCTCGAAAAGTGCTCCCGTGCTGCTCTGGAAGCGTACGACCTCAAGGACGGAAGCCAAGCGTTGAGGGTCGGTAGCGGTCGCGCTGGGGAGCTCGATGCGAAGCGCTGGCAACCAGCGGTGGGGGCGGGTGTACACGGCTTGTAACGTGTCGACACGCTGGAGCACCTTGTGGACAAGGTGGTCAGTCTGGGCGCGGTAGTGGGCGGGTATTACCAAGATGCTGAAACCATGTGGACGACGCGCCTGGCGCAGTGGCATGGGGCGCGTGTATTCGCCTGGCTCCAAAAGGGACGTCAGGAGCGCACGGTCATCGATCTTGTCCGTGAGACCAAGGAGACTCGCCACCTCCCGTCGACTGGTGTACTTTGGGATGCCCACCCAGCTTTGGCGGTGATCTGGTGGATCCAGCAAGCGAAGCAGTAGTTCAAGTCGCTGCGGTAGGCTGTCCCAGAAGTGTTCGGCGCTTGCAGGCTGCTCGTTTTGTGCTGCCAGCGCCCGAGCCGCCTGATCGAAGGCGATCAGGGGTGTTGCCAGAGAACCGTCGAGAAGGACGACGTCATGCGGGGCCTGGACAGCGAGTTCGATTTCTAATCCAGCCATCATGGCGCGCGTCAAGAGGTCGTTCGCGTCGGAGTGCGGCTCGAGGCTGACCCAGACGGCATGGCGTGGTTCAGGCCAGTAGCGTTGCTCTGAAGGGGGCGTTAATCCTTCCACGGCCAATGCGCCGGCGACCAGGAGGTCATGTGCCAGCAGCCGCTCGACGGCGACAGAGCCGTCAATCCCGCAGCTCGTGGGCGTTGGGACCGCTGGAAGTTCGTCAACCCGCGCAAGTAACCCCAGAGCAGCCAGCTGATCCCGGAGCTCGGCTCGCCGTGCTGTGCGCTCTTCAAGCTGCGCGATCACCGAGCGGGCCAGAGCTGGGGTCCTTGCGAGCAACTCCTCGACGAGCGCAGCAGGAAGATCAAGGAAAAGCGTGTGCGTTCTCATCGAGTACCTGACTGCACCCCCTGTACTCACGTGTGGTAGAGCGGCTGTTTGGTGCGTGCAAGTTCAGCGATCAGGCGTGCTGCGCGTCGGCGTCCGTCTGCCGCCTGAATCCGGCTGCTCGCCGCTGCCAGGCGTGCCTTGCGCTCCTGGTTCGTCAAGAGATCCTCAAGAGCACGGAAAAAATCATCGTCGCGAAACTGATAGGGGTGGAAACGATAGCCAAAACCGCATTCTGCCACGCGCTGTGCATTGTCATGCTGGTCCCAGAAGAGCGGCAGAACAAGCATCGGCTTGCCAAAATGCATGCACTCCGTCGTGGTGTTGTTGCCGCCATGGGTAATCACTGCATCGACCAGCGGTAGTATTGAAGGCTGAGGCAGATATTCGTCACCCCACACATTGTCTGGAAGGGCAAGCTTCCCTTTTTGAGGTCCCAGACTGATAATCACCCGGTAGTCGGTGCGTCCTAGCAAGTCAACCAGCCGACCCATCAGTTCCGGCTCAGCTGATCCCAAACTGCCGAGACTGACGTACAGCAGCGGACCACCGTCGTGCAGTTGTTCGGGAAGTTCGAACGGTGGTTCGGTGTCGCGAACTGAGGAGTCGATACGATGCCAGGTTGGCGCAAGTGGCTGGGAACGTGGGTAGTCGAGTTCTGCTGGATAGATGTACAGGTTGAGATAAGGGCTTTCCCAGATGAACGCGTGCTCAGGTAGTGGGGGAGCGCCCTGCTCACGGCAAAAGGAGTCCAGCTTCTGGTGGAGAGGACCAACAGCGCTCCAGTACTCACGCTGCCAGGTGTCCCACTGTGAACGGTCGGTGGTTGGTAGACCGCTCAAGGCCGGGGGAAGGTTCGGATCAGAAATTTCCAGTGGGTTGCAGGAGACGATGCGCACCCAAGGGACACCGGCTGTCACGACAGCTGGGAAGGCAACCACATTGTCCTCGACGATGACATCAGGGCGAAGTTCGGCAAAGATCTCACGGAGTCTTGGCTCCACGTAGAGTGCACCGTCGATCAAGGACTCCCAGATCGGGGCGATGAGCGTGTGGATCTGCTCCAGCGTACTTTCGCGGAAATGTGGCGCAGTGTTGGCGATAAAGTCTTTCCAAAACTGTCCAGGCTCTTCAGGTTGTTCGGTTGGTGGGGTCAGCCGCATCAGTCGCTCTTCGAACCCTTTGGCCTCGAGTGTTCCGGCAAACGATTCCTCGACAACGAAGACAACACGAACTCCGAGTTCCTGGAGGGCACGGCCGATGCCGATGCAATTATTGGTCGGTCCGTAGGCACCTTCAGGAAAGAAGACGACCGTCGGCTGAGCCATACACTCCTCCCTTGGTCTTTGGTCCCGCAGCCTTTGACCTTGTCATCATAGCAGAAAATTGGCATGCACGAAGTCAACAGGGAGTTTTTTCAGGTGAAGAACCTTCAGCTGTGCCAAGGGATTGCCTGATTTTCTGGTCGTTTGGAGAGAGCTTCCATGCCGTCCTCACCGCGCAGAACCGCTGCCTGATGTCTTTCTTGTTTGGTTACCTGCGCGCTGTGCCAAGAGGCACAGGTGCACACGAACGGAGCTGGACGCTGCATTGCCCTGACTGAGCGACCGGCTGGGTCTTTCTGGAACATCTTGTCAGGCATACTAGCTGCACGTACACTGTGGATGTGACCACGAGATGTAGCGGTGCGATTTAGGAGAAGCGCAACATCTTGTGGTCTCTCCAACCCAGGACGGGTGCCGGGAAGTCCGGTGCAAATCCGGCGCTGCCCCGCAGCGGTGAGCGGGGACGAACGCTGCACCCGGTCGTTGCGACCGAGAAGCCACTGGCGGAAGATCCGCTGGGAAGGCGCAGCTAGTAGGACGATCCGCAAGCCCGAAGACCGACCCGTCCTGAGGAAAGAACGGTACCGCGCCTCGCGGGTGGGTGCGGGCCGGAGATCGGTGACGCGCAGGCGAGCGCGCTGTCGCGGGTGCTGAGTTCCCCGGGGAAGCATCCGCACCGGCTCCGTCCTACCCTGCCTCCTGGGCGCGGGAAGAGAGAAGGGAGGACGGAGCAATGACGACGGCGCTTCCACTCGAACTGCAAGCGATTACCCCGGCGCAGACCCGCCTACTGGAAGCCCAAATCCTTGCAGCGCTCCAGCAGTTGCCGGATCGCCCCGAGGCGGAGAAGGAGGCGGCGGCACTGCTCTTGCAGAAGATTGCCCTTGAGGCGGATAGCGGCGTTGTTCTGTCCTATCCGGAGCATTTCCGCCGGTACATCGAGCGCGGCATTGCTTGCGGAGTACTTGACCCACGGCTGGCCGGCTTCGATCTTGAGCGACTTGCAGGCGCGTTAGATCCGGCTCGTGACCGTTTGCTCGGATACATGGCTGTAGCCACGCTGGCGGATCGTTACCTCGTGCGAGATCCTGAAACACGGCAGATCCTGGAACGACCGCAGTCCCTCTTCATGCGCGTGGCCATGGGATTGGCGCTGGCCGAGCGGCCGGAGGAGCGGACTGCTTGGGCTCTGCGCTGGTATGACCTCTTCAGCAGCCTCCGCTACTTACCGAGCACACCGACACTCTTCAATGCCGGGACGCCGCATCACCAGCTCGCCTCATGTTATCTGGCCGAGGTGGAAGACAGTCTGGAAAGCATCCTCGGTTCGGCCTACGAGTTTGGCATGTTGGCCAAATATGCCGGGGGCATTGGTGCTGCCGTGACTCGTATCCGGGCGGTCGGAGCTCCGGTGCGCGGAATTAACGGGACAAGCGGCGGCCTCATTCCTTTCCTCCATCTCTACGATGCGCTGATTGCCTCGATCAGTCAGGGTGGGCGGCGGCGGGGCACGATGTGTGTCTATCTTGAGCCGTGGCACCTTGAAATGGAGGCGTTCCTTGATCTTCGGCGGAATGCTGGTGATCCGTACCGGCGCACGCATCAGCTCAATACGGCGCTTTGGATCCCCGACGAATTCCTCCGTCGTGTCGAGGCTGATGAGCCATGGTACCTGTTTGACCCGGCGGTAGCCCCCGAACTTCCGGACCTCTTCGGAACGGCGTTTGCAGCCCGGTATCGCGAGCTCTGTCGACAGGCCGAGAGTGGGCTCCTCCCGCGGCGTGCGTGGCGCGTACTGCCCGCTCGCGAGCTTTGGCTGCAGATCTTGGCAAGCCTGATGGAGACCGGCCATCCCTGGATCACCTTTAAGGATGCGGGCAACCTCCGTTCCCAGTTGCGTGGGGTGGGCATCATCCACTCAAGCAATCTCTGCACTGAGATCTTTCTGCCAACAAGTCGAGAGGAAGTCGCAGTCTGCAATCTCGGCAGTGTCAATCTGGCGCGGCATTGCGAGCCGAACGGCGAGCTGGATTGGGAACAGCTCGCCGAGACGGTACGGCTGGCGATGCGCGCGCTCGACAACGTGATTGACATCAATCTCTACCCCTCTGAGCGGGCCGAACGTGCAAACCTGCGCAACCGTCCTGTCGGCTTGGGCCTGATGGGCTTCGCCGAGTTCCTGGCTCGGCGTGGGGTTTCTTACGCTGCTCCAGAGGCTGCCGAGATCGCCGACCAGATTGCCGAGTTCTTGAGCTACCACGCGATTGCCACCAGCTGTGATCTGGCAGTGGAGCGAGGAAGTTTCCCGACGTTCGCGGCATCACGCTGGGCAGAAGGGGTGCTTCCTATCGATACGCTCGAGGAGCTCGAGGCAGAACGTGGAATGCCCATCGAAATCGAGCGCTCGCGTCGACTCGATTGGGAGATGCTCCGGGAGCGGGTGCGGCGTGGCATGCGCAACGGTGCAGTTCTGGCGGTCGCTCCCACAGCAACGATTGCGTTGATTGCCGGGACTACGCCAAGCCTCGATCCCTACTATGCCAACGTCTTTAGTCGGCAAACATTGTCTGGAAAGTTTCTCGAGGTCAACCCCGTGTTAGTGGAGGAGCTGCGGCGGCGAGGGCTATGGGAGCACCTCCTGCCTGACCTCGTCGCTGCGCGGGGTGATTTACGAGCTGTGCCTGGCTGCCCGGTTGATCTTGCCGAGCGCTTTCCGACGGCATACCAGATCCCGCCCGCAGCCTACATTGAGGTTGCGGCTCGAGTCCAAAAGTGGGTGGACATGGGGGTAAGTCGCAATCTGTACCACGCGGCCGATCGACCTGGGCAGCTGAGCGAGGCCTATCTAGCTGCCTGGCGCAAAGGATTGAAGAGCACCTACTACTGTTTTGTGCGACCGCGTATGGAGATTGAGCAGTCGACAGTGGCGGTGAACAAAGCGCGGCGACGGCCGCAGTGGGTGCAGCTGGCCGAGCAGGAGGTACTGGTGCGAGAAGCAGCGACCTGCAGTCTGAACGGTGAGTGCGAGAGTTGCCAGTGACAAG
Organism: Thermomicrobium sp.; assembly: GCA_034435855.1. Classification (GTDB taxonomy): domain Bacteria; phylum Chloroflexota; class Chloroflexia; order Thermomicrobiales; family Thermomicrobiaceae; genus Thermomicrobium. The sequence continues at coordinate 19,739 of DAOTWO010000233.1, forward strand.
AGCAGAAGGGAGTAGGACATATGGTTCGGAAGCTTCTCGGTGGTGACCCCTTGGCGCCAGTAGAACTCTTTCCCTTGAGTCATCCCTGGGCCTATGCGCACGTGCAGCAGGCCAAGCACAACACCTGGTTTCCCGAGGAAGTGCCGCTGCACGACGATGTCCGTGACTGGCATGAACGCTTGACCGATGAAGAGCGTCGCGCGGTCGAGATGTTCCTCGGTTTCTTCAACCCGATGGAATCACTGGTGACGACCAACCTGCTTCTCAGTCTCTATCAGGTTGTGACGGCGCCGGAAGCCCGGTTGTATCTCGCGCGCCAGGCCTGGGAAGAGGCGAACCATGTCATGGCGTTCGAGTACGTAATCAAGACGTTACCGCTTGACCGTCAGCGCGTTTTTGGCCTCCATGTCGAGCATCCGGCAGTGGCGGCCAAAGAGGCCTTCCAGCGTCGCCTGACTGAGGCGTGGGTCGCTGCACCGGATATCACCAGTGTCGAGGGATTACAGCGACTGGTGCGGAACCTCGTGGGATACTTCGTGGTCCTGGAGGGCATCTTTTTCTACTCCGGGTTCGCGCTTGCTCTGGCATTTCGGCAACGGAACCTGATGCGCGGGTTGTGCAGCATCGTAGACTGGGTGCTCAAAGACGAGTCACTGCACCTCTCATTTGGTATCCACCTCTTGACGACAATTTTGGAGGAGCATCCGGAGATCATGACGCCGGAGTTCGGGCGAGCGCTTCGGCAGTTGATCCTGGAGGCAGTCGAGCTTGAGGAGGCGTATAACCGTGCGGTCCTCCCGGAACCTTTGATCGGGATTGACGCGGAATCGCTGAACGGGTACGTACGATTTATCGCCGACCGGCGCCTTGAGGAACTGGGATTGCCCCCGGCGTTTGGAAATCCCAATCCACTGCGCTGGATGACAACGCAAGTCGATGTACCTGAGATCGTCAATTTCTTTGAGGCACGAAACGTCCACTACGAGGTTGGACGAGAGCGTGTGTGAGCCGGACGAGCGGTCAATGCTGAATAACAGAGAAATGCGAGTGGAAAGAAAATGGCCAGTCGGTGCAACATTGTGAAGACGGGATGAGATGCATCGAACACACGTGCTCGTAAGGTGCGGTTGTCTGGACTCGGTTGCGCGGGGGGTAAGGGATCAGGGGGAGCAGCGGTATCTGCTCCCCCTCATTAACGGAAGGAGATCACCCTTTCCGGTTTGGTTTGGGCACGAGTGGTTCTGCCGCAGCCCGATCGTGGGGCATCACCGCAACATACTCCAACGAGCCATTCGGTTGGCGCTGCCATTGGCCAATCAGCCAGTTGCCGAGAAAAGCATTCCCGGTTAACCGGACAGGGCCCATGATCGTGTCAAACGTTCCATTCAAGATCTCATCACCGATCGCCTTGCGATCAACGGTGCCAACACGCTCGAATGCTTGTTGAATCACCTGGCCGACCACATAGTAGACGTGGCCTCCCCAGCGATCGGCTTCCTCTCCGGTGAACTCACGGTACCGGTTATAGAAATCGACTATCTGTTGGTTACGAACATCAATCCCACCGAGCCCGAGCACACCTCCCGCATCATCGCCGTACGTGCCGAGGAAGAACTAATAATTGGGGCCGTTGGCGGCGAAGAAGACGGGCGGATTATAGCCAAGGACCTTCATTGCCGGGACATAGAGCATGGTATCGTTCGGATACGTGATAGCGATGATCGCGTCAGGCTCGAGTCGTTGAATCTGGGTGATGATTGACTGCATGTCTCCGATTTCCATCGGGTATCCCTGATCGTAGACGATCTCGAAGCCTGCCGCCTACAGAGCCGGCCGGAGAGGCTTGACGAAGTCAAGTGCGAACTCGGCATCGACGTAGGGCATGGCGAAGCGCTTGCCGATCTTGCCTTGTCCATTGAGGTACTTGAGTAGTTCGACAATTCCCTGCTCGGCGTACTGTTCCGGTCTCCCGAGGAAGCTCACGAAGTACGGGAAGCGCTTTGCATCCTCTTCGG
>DAOTWO010000234.1:0-7639 GCA_034435855.1 Thermomicrobium sp.
CGCCGGGCTGCGGACGAGCGACGCAACGAGAACACTGAGGCAGTGGTGCTGGTGAACGGTCGAGCGATCACGGCTGCCGAACTGGCTGAGATGGAGCAGTGGGTGAACGCCAATGTAAGCTGGATGCGGGAGGCAGAGAAGGAAGTCACGGATGCGAGCCAGGCTGCGCTCCTCCGCCGCACCCGCGAACTGGTTCAACAGCACGGAGCGCGCACCGTGGCTCTCGCGACGCTGATCCGTGACCGTGCCCTGGAGTCGGCGGCGATTGAGCGCGGTGTCTGGCCGGATGAGGCGACAATCGCGGAGCGCGTAGCGCGCGACCGGGCGCTCGCCGAGCAGATGCGAGATCCGCGTGTGGAAACCTACGTCGCGACGTTCAGCCCGACGGTGTACTGGGAGCAGTTCTATCCGAGCGTGGCCGCCCGGGAGCTGGCAGAGGAGCGCCTCTACGAGTTGGTGACAGGAGATGAGCAGGATCTGCAGGCTCGTCAGACCCGTTGGCTCTCCTTCGAGCGAGAACTGGTTCGGGCAGTGCAGATCGACGTGGTAAAACCCGAAGCACTTGGGGCGACGTCGGTGGACGCAGCGTTGGCGTACCTCGAGGCCTATTGGACGCTGCACGGTGGTGCGTGAGCAGCATGCTCGACTCTTCGACAGGTCGCCAGCTGAAGCGTCCCGTACCGGGTGATGCTCTCATGCGTGCCAGCGTGGAACGATGATGCCTGGAGGCTCGCCGACGCCATCAGATCGAGGGCGGTGTGATGGGAAGCGAAGTGCCTGATCGGTGGAGTTGAGAGTGTTGCAGCTTCTCCAGTCATCGACTGGTCTGACACCGTGATCCCTCTTGCTGAGGCGGGACAGCGAAGGTTCAATGCGCTGGTCGAGCGGTACCGTCACGGTACGGGTCTATGCAGAACTTAACGACCACCTACCGCCCCCGCTGCGGCAGGTTCCCTTCGAGCGACCGCTGCCGCTGTCCTGTACGGTGCGGGAACTCGTTGAGGCGCTCGGCATCCCGCGCACCGAGGTTGATCTGGTGCTGGTGAACGGTGAGCCGGCTGACTGGACGCAGCGGTTGGTCAGCGGCGACCGTGTGAGTATCTATCCCGTCTTCGAGTCAATCGATATCAGCCCAGTGCAGCGGTTGCGGCCCCGTCCGCTCCGGGAGCCGCGATTCATCTGCGACGTGCACCTCGGCCGTTTGGCGCGATACCTGCGGCTGCTGGGATTTGATACGCGCTATGATCGCTGGTTGGACGATGCGACGCTCGCAGCATGTGCGGCGAGCGAACGACGGATCCTCTTGACGCGGGACCGCGAGCTCCTCAAGCGACGAGCGGTGACGCATGGATATTGGATTCGTGCCGCCCTCCCACGCGAGCAGCTGCTTGAGGTGGTGCGTCGGTTTGATCTGGCTCGGCACCTGCAACCATTCACACGGTGTCCGCGGTGCAACGGGATCTTGGAGCAGGTGGAGCGCGAGGCGGTACGTGGGAAAGTGCCGCCGCGGAGCTGGGCGCGCGCGGAGGCCTTCTGGCACTGCTTCGGCTGTGGGCAAGTCTACTGGTATGGTACCCACTGTGAACGGGTCGAGGAGCTCGTAGAGTGGGTACGGCACGCAAGTTCCATGACCGGATCCCCCGCTGCTGAGACTTGAGTGAGCAGCCGAGTTGCCAGACCGCACGAGGAATCCATCCTCTTACAAGCGGATCCACATCCTTAACGCCCGCGTCGAGCCGCTGCCAGGTGAGCCCGGGCATACTCGCTGAGTGGGACCGGCGCGACGGTCGCGCGGATCTCCACCTGGCGGTGTGGCTCAAGCCAGGGACGACTCCGAGCTCCCCCGTCCGGCTCACCCCACAGCACAGTGACACGCGTTCCCGGTGTGGCGTATTCGGGGTCAAGGACAGCGAGAGAAACCGTCGCCCGTTCGTTCCAGCTGAAGCCGACGTAGGTAGAGATGCCGATACTGCGCTTCTGGTCGTCGAGAACGGCGTCATATTGCCAAGTGGCATAGGTTGAGAGCGGAAACTCGATGTACTTCGCTGGTCGTTGGTCTGTATCCATGTAGGAGCGGACTACGTGAGCAACATCGTCGGGATCCCAGACCAGGGAGACTTTCACGCGGTGGCGCTGGTTCGCCATCCGCTCCAAGGCGGTGCGTCCGATGAAGTCGTGATCGAACTTGATCAGATGCCCGTACCCCAGTTCCCACGGTGTCAGGTAGTAGTCCTCCACGCGTGGTGAGGCGAAGCTACCGCCAAGTGCCCAGGTGGCTTCGTTGGCAGTCGCTGGTAACCACTCACGGAAGGGACGGAGCTCTTCCCCGGTGTAGATAGCGGGGAGCGGGCGCGGGATCCAGCCAAGTTCGAACGCCGTCGTGAAGTAGGCGAGCGAACCGACCTGCCGGAGACCGAAGCGGCGGCCGGCTTCGATGATCGCCTGCTTGACTGCTGGTCCCTCATCCCACGGACCGAACAGTTCGAAGCCAGGGCCACCAGCCATGGTGTGGCGGAGAGCCCAGACCTCGTGGCCGGCGATGCGCAGGGTAACGATGTGGAAAAAGCGAGTCTCCGGTACCGGTGCGCCGCTGAGACTTTCGAGAAGCGCGAACGCATTAGGCCCTTCGACCTGGAAACGGTAGACTGTCCGACGGCCGGTCGGATTTTGTGTGAAGATCTCGTCACGTTCGTAGGTAACGTCCCAGCCGCCGGTCTCAGCGTGAAACTGGACCCAGTTATGGCCTGCTGCACGACCGACGAGGAACAGCTCGTCCGGCGTGAGGCAATACAGGATGCCGTCTCCGATGTAATAGCCCTGTGGACTCACGGCGAGAAAATGGCGAGCCCGACCCCGGCCAAAGGTGCGGAAGCTATTGACGGCCAGGTATGAGACAAGCCGCAACGCATCCGGGCCACGCAGGATGCTCGTCGTCATATGAAATGACTGATCATAGAGCGCAACTGTCTCCCGCCACGCGCGCTGCTCGTCGCGCCAGTTTGTGTACTCCGGTAAGACGTGCGGTGGCGGTTGTCGTTGGACGGCATCGCGAGTGACCGAACCCTTCCGGTTGGCATACAGGTAGTCGACGATATTCGGGACGCTGTCGAGAAGTTCCTGGAGCGTCCGGGGCTTTCGCTCTTGGGCCATCCTGACTATCCCCTCTCATCTCACTCTTTCCACCTACCTCGCAGTGCCATTCGGGAGACCACTCGTCTCCCTTAGATGAAGGGAAGGAGTTCTGACAGGTCTGTCACGCTCAGGTCAGCGACGTCCTCCGGTGCGTCCCGGTCCGTCCCAGTCCGTACGAGCACCGCGGTACACCCGGCCTGGCGCGCCATCGAGACGTCGATCTCGAGGTCGTCTCCAACCATCACCAGGTCCCGGAGCGGGAACCCAGTAGACGGGCCGCGACCTGAAGCCCCTCTTGTGCCGGTTTCCCGATGACGCGGGGTGGCGTCGAGGTGACGTGGGCAACGGCCGCCATGAGAGCTCCGCCCATCGCCGGCGCGCGTCCCCCTTGCGCTGCGAGTGCCCGTGCGGTGACCGCCGTCCAGAATTCGGCCCCTCCCCAAATGGCTCGTGCAGCTGCCGTCAAGTCCTCGTACGTTAACGCCGGTGCCCAACCGACGAAGACGACACGCGCGGCCGTCGCCTCCCGGCGGTCGAGTACCCGAATACCGCGAGCAAGTAAGGGCTGACGTGCTCCCTTGTCGCCGAGGACGAAGACCGGTTCTCCAGGGTGGTTGCGGGTGAGGAGTTCCGCGGCGACGACAGCGGGGGTGAGCAGCTCGCCGGGTCTGACATCGAGGCCGGCTGCACGCAGGCGCCCGATGTAGTCATCAGGTGGCCGTGCGGTTCCGTTCGTCAGAAGCAGGAACGGTCGGCCCTTCTTGCGCAGTCTTGCGAGGAACTCCCTCGCACCGGGCAGGGGGCGCGGGTCATTCCACTGTTCGGAGTCGGCGAGAATCAGGGTCCCATCGACATCGAGGACGAGCGGTCGTCCGTGGAGGATGACCGCTCGCCGCTGGTCGTCAGCATTCGTAGTCAAACGTCGCTCTTGCGGCATCCGGTGTCTTCGTCCTTTCGCGTCATGCAGTGGTATTCCGCTGTGGAATGATGATGGCGGGTGCCTCCTACGGATCGCGATCCTATCCCTCATGCCTCGAGCACTTCGACGATTCCGCGGTTGCCGTCGACCCGGATCCGTTGCCCGGTGCGGATGGTTGTTGTGGCGTACGCCGTGCCGACGACTGCCGGGACGCCGTACTCGCGGCAAATGATCGCGGCGTGACTCATCATCCCACCAATGTCCGTCACGACACCCTTGACTTTCGCGAGCGTTGGTCCCCAGGACGGTGCAGTGATCGGACAGACAAGGATTTCACCGATTTCCACCGTCGGTAACTCACTCTCATCACGGACGACCCGGGCAGGTCCCTCGATAATGCCTGGTGCAGCAGCAACACCGGTGAGAACAGCTCCGCCGCCGACTTCTCCGCGAAGCCACTCCCGTACCCGATCGGTTGTGACTCCCCAGAGCATGATCGCAAAGGGATCGCTCACGGTCTCAGGAGCATCACCGAGACAGGGGACGGGTGTCCACTCACGGAGGACAGCGATGATCTCTTTGCGGCGTGCGATGCGATCTTTCCACTCTTGCCGACCGCGCACGGGAATGCCGGTGGCCCAGGCCGAGGTGAAATCGAAAAGGAAGCGCTCGAGTTCGTAGGGGTTGAAGTAGAAGACATCACCCGGCTGGTCGATTGCCCCAGCATCGGCCAGGATCCGGCCCAGCTGCCGCATATGGCGCCAGAAAATTGTTCCAGACCAGTGCTCGACATAGAAGTTGTGCTCCTCGACGAAGGGGAAGACGGTGCGTGCGAGTTGGAGAAGCTGATCGAACTGCTGGCGCTCCGCATCGGAGGGAAGAAGTTGCCGATACTCGTCTGCAATCCGCTCGCGTTCCACGCGGAGTTGCTCCAAGGGACGCTCGACTGATTGACCAGTGGTGAGTTGTTTGATGTAGTCGCGGATCGTCGCGAGTGGAAGGCGCAGGTCATCAATCCAGGAGATGTGGTCATGGTAAAGACCGCTCCCGGACGAGTAGTAGAACCAGGGATTTTTGGCTGCCTCGAAGGCAGCAAGCCATTCTCGCCCTTCCGGGGTATCGCCGAGCGTGGTGAGCAGCTGGTCGAGTTGGTCGATGGGGGTGGCCAAGAAGCGTTGGTTGAGGCCGAGCTGATGGGCCTTGGTTGCCAACTTGCGGAGCTCGTCATCGGGACGGAAGAGGATAACGTCGATGCCGGCGACCATCCGAGCGATTGTCTGGTCAGAGATCTCGGGGAACGCTTGCTTGCAGAACGAGAAGAAGGTCAGGTAGGCTGCATAGCCGATGTTAAGGAACTCAAAGTGACGCTGGTAGAGTTGGAAGACGCGGTCAATTAGGGCTCGATAGGTGTGGTAGAAGGGGTGCGAGCGCCCAAGCTTGCGGGTGAACACGTCCTCTTCTGGTTCAAACTCCGGGAGCGGCTGGAAACTCAGCTGCTCCATCTCGTGGATAATGCCCTCAAGCTCACGCTTCCACTGTTCGTAGAGCTGATTCCAATGCTCATAGTAGTACCCAGCACGGCGTTGGAAATAGGCGACACGCTGTTCGATCTCCTGTGGATCCTCAACTGGGACGAAGCCCAGGTAGAGATAGCCATTAATGAGTCGGCGCTCGATCCCCCGAGCGCCGGGAATGACGAACGTACGGTTGGTATACTGTGAGATGGCGACACCCCAGGCTTCGTGGGGCAGGATATCGAACGGGACACAGACGTACGGATTGTGGATCTAAGCGGCGATCCAAAAGAGTTTTCGCTCGACTTCGTGTGTCTCGGGTCGGGAGATCAGGTAGTATGGGTACATCGCTTCCCAGCCCTCGGCACCACGGGGTGTCGGCACTTCCCAGGGGTACGGAAACCGCTCGCGCGACATGGGTGACCGTCCCTTCTCGCTTGTCGCTTTAGTCGTGAGCTTTCCCAACACTATAGGTGTCAAAGTATGCGGGTGTCAAGAGGGTGACGAAGGCTTTGACGGTGTGCCTGCATGCTTCGCGTTGTCACGGGCGGAGTGGGAGGACTGCTGCCGACGCAATGTTGTGACCGGAGATGCACGCCTCCTGATTGACGATCAGTGCCCGGATGGGCGAGCATTGCCTCAGGGGTAGTGAGCCAGGCTTGCGCCTTGCCGGTCTCAGTGGGTTCGAGGGATCCAAGGCAGGTCAGGCGGATTCAGCTGGCAAAGCGAGGAATGCCGTCATGCCGGAAGAGCAACGAGAACACTTCGACACACTAATCCTCGGCGGGAATCTGATCGATCCGGGAACGGGGCGCTTTGGTCGCTTCGATATCGGAATTCGCCAAGGGCGTATTGCCCGCGTCGCTCCGTCGCTCGCCGGCTATTCAGCCGAGCAGGTGGTGGACGCGCGTGGACAGTTGGTGACTCCCGGACTAATTGATTTGCACACGCACGTCTACTGGGGAGCGACCTACTGGGGGATCGAGGCTGATCCGGTAGCTTCCCGGACCGGCGTCACGACATGGCTCGACGTCGGGAGTGCTGGTGCGTACACCTTCCCGGGGCTGCGCCGCTACGTGATTGAGCCGAGTCGGGTACGAATCTTTGCATTCTTGAATCTGTCCTCGATTGGGCTGGTCGCACCGACCTGGGAGTTTGCCAATCTGGACTACTGTGACGTGGAGTTGGCAGCGCGGATGATCGAGACCAATCGAGATGTGATTCTTGGGGTCAAAGCGCGCATCGACAGAAACACCACGCGGGGTGTCGGTATCCGGCCGCTCGAGTTGGCACGCAAACTCGCTGACGAGCTCGGTGTCCCCCTGATGGTGCACATTGGTGATGGCCCACCGACAATCGACGAGGTTGCAGCGTTCTTGCGCCCGGGCGATATCCTGACTCACTGCTTCACTGGTGGTACCATGCGAATCCTCACGCCAGAGGGGAAGCTTCATCCCACCATTCGCACGCTACGCGAGCGCGGGTTGGTACTCGATATTGGACACGGCGCTGGATCGTTCAACTTTACGGTAGCCGAGGCACTTTTGGCCGAAGGGATCTTGCCGGACACAATCTCGAGCGATATTCATCAACTGGCGATCCAGGGGCCGATGTTCGACTTACCGACCACGCTCTCCAAGTTCCTGGCGCTCGGCTTGAGCTTGCCTGAAGTCATTGAGCGGGTGACGGTGCGGCCGGCCCATCTTCTCGGCCGACCCGAGTTGGGGAGTCTGGCCGAAGGAACACCGGCGGACATCGCGCTCTTCCGCCTCATCGAAGGGAACTTCACCTTCTATGATGTTGCTCTACAGGCGCGCCAGGGCCGTCAACTTCTCGTCAACACCTTAACGATGATCGATGGCCGCATTCTGCCAAGGACGGAACCGAGCCCGCTCCATCTTTGGGCGGAACTCCCAGAGCACCAGCGAACGATCCGCAAGATCGGTCATCCCTTCCGTGCTCAGCCGATGGTTTTGGAGGTTCGCGATGCCGGAGCGTGACGGAGTGCTGAGCCGGGAGCAGCTAGCCGCGCTGCTCGCGGGTGATCCACCGCTCGTACAAGAGCTCCCGGCAC
>DAOTWO010000235.1:0-5100 GCA_034435855.1 Thermomicrobium sp.
CCGCTGTCACGGACGTCTGACTTTGGGGCCATGGAGCTCTACGCCGCGAGCGTCGTTGCCAGCGATCCGTTTCGTGTTGCGCAGGCGCTTTGGCGCTGCCTGGAATGAATCCCTTGCGTGATAGAGCACTGATAGTGATACTCAGAGTGTGCGAGGCGCGAGAATCGACCCGGGAGGTTACGGCCGCCGAAAAGGAGTAACGATTGCGGATCGTTGTTCTTTTGACGGTTGGACGGAGGAAACGGCGGGTCTCCAGGAGCTGCGTCGTGGGTTGACGTGTCATGGGTGAGTCAATAGAATCGCGCCGTTCGCGGACGGTTCGAGGTTGGCGGTGGCCGAATCGTCCAAAAGGGTACAAGTTCGGGTGGTAGCAAGTTGCCCTAAGATCGCAGGTTTGAGCGCCCAGGCAGGTATGCGCGGGGCACGAGCAAGGTGGTCGGGTCTATCGGTATGGTGAGGCGAGCGAGGAGGTGAGATAGATGCGACGTGGGATCCCCGATGGTGGTGACGAGTCGGGTGCAACACGTGAGGAGGGTGTTGTGATGGATGAGCTGAAACAGCTTGAAGCGGCAGCACGAACAGGTCAGCTCAGTCGACGTGAAGTGCTCAAACGCGCAGCAGCGCTTGGGTTCAGTGCGCCGGCAATTGCCGCCCTTCTTGCTGCCTGTGCGCGACAAGAGGCAACTCCCACCACGGCTCCGGCGGCGCAAACGCCTGCTCCAACGACGCCAGCTCCTGCTGCGAGTCCGACGCCAGCAGCGGCAGCCAGCCCCACGCCTGCGCCAGCTGCACAGCGGGGGCAAGGTGGGCTTGTCAAGCTGCTCTGGTGGCAGGCACCGACGATCCTGAACCCGCATCTTGCCCAGGGGACAAAGGATTTCGACGCCTCGCGGATTGTGATGGAACCGCTCGCCGATGTGAACGACGCTGGCGAGTTGGTGCCCATTCTGGCTGAGGAGATCCCCTCGGTTGAGAATGGCGGCGTAGCCAAGGATGCGAAGTCTGTCACCTGGAAGCTCAAGCGCAATGTCAAGTGGTCGGATGGGACGCCTTTCACGTCCAAAGACGTGAAGTTCACCTACGAGTATGTCATCAACGAGGCGACGACCGCGACTACCATGGGGAACTACCAAGTCATTGAATCGATCGAGACGCCGGATGACTACACGGTTGTCATTAAGTTCAAGAATCCCAATCCGGCGTGGATGAACGTCTTTGTCGGCCCATATGGGATGATTTTGCCGGAGCATGTCCTGCGCGACTATGTGGGGGAGAAGGCGCGCAACGCGCCGTTCAACCTCAATCCGATTGGGACGGGACCGTACAAAGTGAAGGAATTCCGTCCCGGTGATGTAGTCGTATACGAAATCAACGAGAATTACCGGGAGCCGGACAAGCCGTATTTTGCCCAAGTCGAGATGAAGGGCGGCGGAGACGCAACGACTGCTGCGCGGGCTGTCCTCCAGACTGGTGAAGTGGATTATGCCTGGAATCTGCAAGTTGAGGCGACGGTGCTTGACCAGCTGGAGAAAGCCGGCGTTGGCGTGGTTGAGGTGATCGAAGGGGTGAACGTCGAGCGCATCCTTGTCAATATGACCGATCCGCGGAAAGAGGTTGATGGGGAACGCTCGAAGTTGGGTGTCCCACACCCGTGGCAATCGGATCTTCGCGTGCGTCAAGCGTATGCGCTGGCATGCCAGCGAGACGTGATTGCCAACACACTTTACGGGCGAGCGGGGAAGGCGACGTCAAACATCCTGGTGGCTCCGGAGCGGTTCGTCTCGAAGAACACGTCGTGGAAGTTTGATCTCAATGAGGCGGCCAAGCTGCTCGATGAGGCGGGTTGGACAAAGGGACCGGACGGCGTTCGGCAGAAGGACGGCGTCCGCATGGAAATTGTGTACCAGACGTCGATTAACCCTGTGCGGCAGAAGACTCAGGAAATTATCAAGAATGCTTTTGAACAGCTTGGTATCAAGGTTGAGCTCAAGTCGATTGAGGCGTCAGTGTTCTTCTCGTCGGATCCCGGAAATCCAGACACTTATGCACACTTCTACACCGATATTGAGATGTTCACCAACGGTCCTGCGTCCACATATCCGCTGGACTATATGATCTCCTGGTATGGCAAGGAAGATAACATCGCCCAGAAGGCAAATAATTGGGCTGGCAACAATATCGAGCGCTGGCAGAATGAGGAGTATGACAAGCTCTTCGAGCAGGCGCAGACAGAGCTTGATCCGAAGAAGCAGGAAGAGTTGTTCATTAAGATGAATGACCTTGTGGTCAACAATGTGGTGGTGATCCCCCTCGTCCACCGGAACAGCGTGAGTGGGCGGAAGAAGGATCTGACGGGCCTGGAGCTCTCGCGCTGGACGGACGAGACGTGGAACATCGCCAACTGGCGACGCTCGAGCTGATGTCCGAGGGGGGTGGGGTGACTGCCCCACCCCCTCATCGGTCCGGCATGGGATGTGAGGTAGAGGATGACGCAGTACTTGATTCGGCGGATCCTGATATCCATTCCGACCTTGGTCGCCATCAGTATCGTCATCTTCACCATTTTGGCTTTGGCACCCGGTGATCCCTTGGCGGAATTTGCGATGAACCCGGCGGTTCCACCGGAGGTGCGCCAACGGATCCGCAAGAGCATGGGGCTGGACGATCCGATCCCGGTGCGCTACATCAAGTGGGCTTCTTCGATGCTGCGCGGCGATTTTGGGTACTCGTTCCGCTCAAAATCCCCGGTCATCGATCTCATTCGGCAGCGATTGCCGACAACACTCTATGTTATCGGAACTGCCTACCTGGTTTCAGTTCTCATCGCGATCCCGGTGGGAGTGCTGTCTGCAATCCGGCAGTATTCCATCTTCGATAACATCGCAACGACACTTGCTTTCATCGGATTCTCGTTGCCTACCTTTGTGACCGGTATTTTATTCATTCTTCTGTTCAGCGTGAAGCTCGGTTGGCTTCCGATGATTTATCGCACCACCATCGAGACCGAGGGATTGGCGGGGCTGTGGGAGAAGATCAAGCAAGCACTGATGCCGATCATGGTTCTGGGGCTGTTCGAGACGGCAGCGTTAACGCGTTACACGCGTGCTGCAATGCTGGAAACGATTCATCAGGACTACGTGCGAACGGCCCGGGCGAAGGGGTTGGCTGAGAGGGTGGTCATCCTGCAGCACGCAATGCGTAATGCGCTAATTCCTGTCGTAACGATCGTCGCCCTGAGCATTCCCGGTATCTTCACCGGTGCAGTGATCACCGAGCAGATCTTCCGCGTCCCCGGAATGGGATCACTGCTCATCAGTGCGATTCGGGATAACGATACGCCGGTAATTATGGCGATCACGATCATTTTCTCGGCACTGGTGGTGCTCTTTAATTTGATCGCGGACATCCTCTACGGCGTTCTCGACCCGCGGATCAAGTACGAGTGAGTTCGGCGAGCGTGCGAACGGGGGTGATGCAATGTCGGAGGTGACCGAGCAGCGCCGGCTCAAGACTCCAGCAGGAGCGGTCGGCATGGCTGTGACGCTCCCAGCTCGCAAGCCGCGCTCACTCTGGAGCGACGCTTGGCGGCAGTTCCGACACCATCGGCTCGCCGTCGCCGGCTCGTTCGTGTTGCTTTTTATGGTGATCGCAACCATCGTCGGGCCGTTCTTGTGGCCGATTCCTTGGAATCGTTTCGATATGGCGGAGGCTCTCCAGGGTCCCTCACTCCGGCATCCCTTTGGGACGAGTGACCTCGGGCACGACATCTTTGCCCGTATTCTCTGGGGTGGCCGCATTTCGATTGCTGTTGGTGTGGTTGCCATGTTGGTCGCGGTCATTCTTGGGACCCTGATCGGTGCGGTCGCGGGCTACTTTGGTGGCTTTCTCGATTCCTTGCTCATGCGGATGACCGATATGTTCATCTCCATCCCGAGCTTGCCGCTGCTCCTCCTGATCACCTATCTCTTCCAAGACCGAATGAAGGCAATGTTCGGGATCGAGCTCGGGATGTTCCTCTTGATTGTCCTTGTCATCGGCGGGCTGAACTGGATGCCGGTCGCCCGTTTGGTGCGAGCGTCGTTCTTGTCGCTCAAGCAGAAGGAGTTCGTTGAGGCCGCGCACTGTATCGGTGTCGGTACTAGCGGGATTATTTTCCGGCACATCCTTCCCAATACACTGAGCCCGGTCATTGTCGCGGCGACACTCGGGGTGGCGCAGGCGATCATTACCGAATCCGCGCTGTCCTTCCTCGGACTGGGGTTCCCACCTGACATCCCGACATGGGGTCGGATGCTGTACGATGGAATCAACTGGATCGAGTTCGCGCCGTGGATGGTCCTCTTTCCTGGTGGCGCGATTTTCCTCACGGTACTAAGCATCAACTACGTGGGCGATGGCCTCCGAGACGCACTCGATCCGCGGCGTATGTTCGCCGTGTGAAGGACGCAGTCGTGGCAGATGAGAGAGGACAGCAGGTCGCAGGTGAGCTAACCATCAGCGCCGAAGTTTGGCTCGTCTGTGAACGGTGTGGAGGCCGCATCCGGCCGACTGGATCACCCGGACGGTGCCTCTGCGGCGGCCTCTATCACGTAGAGTTCCCGCGGCCGGCGGTGCTGAGCACTGCGTTGTTCGAGCAGCGACTCGGCAGTTGGCAGCCACTCGATCGGAGCGGCGTTTGGCGGTACCGGGAGCTTTTGCCGCCCTTGCCGATTGACCGGATCATCACGCGGCCCGAGGGCAATACAAACCTCTATCACCATCCCCGCTTAGCCGAGTGGACCGGTTGTCCAGAGCTGCTCCTCAAGCATGAGGGTGAAAATCCGACTGGCTCCTTCAAAGATCGTGGGATGACCGTAGCGATTTCCCACGCCCGCGCAGTGGATGCGAGGGCCGTTGCGTGTGCCTCAACGGGGAATACCGCTGCTGCTGTTGCTGCCTATGCCGCACTGGCTGGTCTCCCAAGCATCGTTTTCCTCCCATCAGGGAAGATCGCGGCCGGGAAACTCAGTCAAGCCATCGCTTATGGTGCCCGGATCGTGCAGATTACGGGCGACTTCGATGCAGCGATGCAGCTTGTGCAAGAGGCGAGCAGCGAGCTCG
>DAOTWO010000236.1:0-7476 GCA_034435855.1 Thermomicrobium sp.
GAGCAGCCGGGTGCGCCGCTCGCTCATACGGTCGCTGGCAGCGGCGAGCTGGTTTTCGGCCAAGGCGAGGAGCTCGCGGAGGCGCTCCTGGTACAGCGAGAGGCTACGACGGCGCTCCTCCAGCTGTTCCATTTGGTTGCGCAACATGAAGAGCCGGAGGGTCGCCTCGTGGACAGCGCGATAGGCGTCGCGAATCTCGCTCCGCGGATAGGCTTCGAGGTTGGTCTCGACGTCACGGAGGCGAGCGCTCAGTTGGATTTCGCGCTGGCTTAGTCGCTCGACCTCTGTCGCGGTCTGCGCGAGCAGGAGCTCGATCTCCTCGAGCGACCGTCCGGTCTCGCCGAGTTCGGCTCGGCAACGCTCAACCGTGGAGCGCAGTTGTTCAGTGAACGTTCCGGTCTCCTGCCGCTCAGCCATCACGACGCCTCCGTCGCGGAGGAGTCTAGTTCGGGGATCGGCAAGGCACAAGACAGGCAGGGTAGGAAAGACGTCCCTACTCTCTCGCTGGCGTTGTCGGGACGGACATTGGCGCGGTGAGATCGGACAGCCGCGCAGCCGTCGGGGTAAATGATCTCCGTGTCCTTTCTCTCCCCGAAAGATGCGTAACAGAAGCATCGGGTGGCGAGTGGTGCGGACTGGCTCGGCGCAGCGAGAGCAGGCGGTGGCATTGGCTCTTTGGCAGTGACCCGCTACCTGCGTGCGGTTGCGGCAGGCCGACTCGAGCGACACAAGGCCAACGTGGTGGGGAGCGCAGCGTGGCTCGGGTTACCCTTGGTTCTCGAAGCCGAGGCCGGGTGAGAGTGGCTACTGGAGACAAGCTGGCTACAACCAGCCGTGCCACGGAGACAACTGTTGCAGTGTGGTCTTGCTTGGGAAGGGGTCAGCGTGGCTCTGTGGTACCTGGACTATCGCCCGGAAGGTTGACGGAGTTGGCCGCGGGCGTGTAGGCTAGATGATGGTGACAGACATTGGCGGGTGGTGAAACGGTATCACAGGGGCCTTTGGAGTCTCTGTTCCAGGTTCGAATCCTGGCCCGCCAGCCGGGTGGCACGCCCGAACCGCGTTGTGAACGGGTGTGCCCGACCAGACGACGGAAGTGGACGAGAAGCCTGACGCAACGCAAGCGGCGAGTGGCGAATCGCTCGCGGTCGTCGTGCTTGCCGGCGGGCTGGGGACGCGGATGCGTTCCCGCATTCCGAAAGAACTGCACCCCCTCGCCGGTCGACCCTTGATCACCTATGTCCTCGAGGCCACGCAGGCGCTTCCCACCACGCAACGGATCCTCGTCGTCAGCCCGGCAAAGACGGAGCTCCGCGCGCTCCTGCCAGATGGGTGGGACGTTGTGGTGCAGCCTGAGCCGCTTGGGACGGCGCATGCATTGGCACAGGCGCTCCCCTCTCTCCGGTCGGAGGTATCCTGGGTTCTCCTTGTCTTCGGGGATCATCCGCTGCTGACGGCGCAGGATCTGGAGCGGCTGTGGACGGCGGCGCTTGCGAAGTGGCCGCTCGCTGCGGTGCTCACGACGATCTTGCCCGATCCGGGCGCCTATGGGCGTATCCAGCGTGATGGGACGGGGCGTGTGCAGGGGGTCGTCGAGGCGCGGGACGATCAGCAGACGTACACTGGGCCGGTTGAGGTGGTGAGCGGAGCGACGCTCTACTGGCGGCCATGGTTGGAGAAAGCTCTGCCGCGCGTGCCGCGTAGCCCGTCAGGCGAGTACTACCACACCGCGCTGGTCGCATTCGCTGCGACAAGCGAGCACCCGACCGATCCGGTCATCACCGTTGTCGCGCCACCGGAGACGGCGCTTGGCGTGAACGATCGGGTGGATCTGGCGCGGGCTGAGGCGCTGCTCCGTGATCGGATTGTGCAGGCGTACCAGCGGGCTGGGGTGACGATCGTCGATCCAGCCTCGACCTGGATCGAGCCGGGGGTCGAGATTGAGGCCGACGTGCGGATCGAGCCGTTCACTATTCTGCGTGGGCGGACAAGGATCGCGAGCGGATCCTGTATCGGCCCGCAGGCTTTTGTGCGTGATAGCGTGATTGGGCCTGACTGTGTGGTCGTTGCCTCGGTGCTGGAGGAGACGACCCTTGGTGCCCGCGTCCACGTTGGCCCGTATAGTCACTTGCGACCAGGGACGGTCGTGGAGGACGATGTGCACATCGGGAACTTTGCCGAGCTCAAGAACGCCCGTGTCGGGTGCGGGACGCGGATTGGGCACGTGAGCTACGTTGGTGATGCCGAATTGGGTGCACGAGTCAACATTGGTGCCGGAACGGTGACCTGCAACTTTGATGGTGTGGCCAAGCACCGGACGATCATCGAGGACGACGCGTTCATCGGCAGCGACACCATGCTCGTCGCGCCGGTGCGGGTGGGGCGTGGTGCGCGTACCGGAGCGGGGAGTGTGGTGACCAAGGACGTGCAACCAGGAGCCACCGTGGTTGGGGTGCCTGCACGGCCGATCGGGTCACGCCGCGTCCGGAGGGGTGAGGAGACAGGAGCGTAGGCAGTGGATGGACGACTCCAGATCTTTGCAGGAAACTCCAATCCGCGCTTGGCGCAGGCGATCGTGAGTGTGCTTGAGACCCCGCTGGGGCGTGCTGAGGTCTCAAGCTGGAGTGATGGTGAGACGCGCGTGCGCTTGGAGGAAAACGTCCGGGGCTCGGACGTCTTCGTCATTCAGTCGCTCTGCGCGCCGGTCAATCAGAACATCATGGAGCTCCTGATCCTGCTGGATGCAGTCAAGCGGGCCTCGGCAGCGCGCATCACCGCGGTTATCCCATACTACGCCTACGCGCGACAGGAGAAGAAGACGGCGGGACGTGAGCCGATTAGTGCCAAGCTCCTGGCTAACCTGCTGACGACGGCTGGTGCCGACCGCGTCCTGACGCTCGACTTGCATGCACCGGCGATCGAAGGGTTTTTTGACATTCCGGTGGATCACCTGCGTGCCACCCCGATTCTTGCTGCCCATTTTCGACGGCTTGGACTCAGCGACTTCGTGGTGGTAAGCCCGGATGCTGGTGCGGTGGTTCGCGCCGACGAGTTTCGTCGGCGTGCCGGTGGCAGTCTGGCGATCATCTCCAAGAAGCGACCGGGGCCGGAGGTTGCCGAGGTACTGGAGATGGTCGGTGATGTCGAGGGACGCGATGCGGTCATCGTCGATGACATCATCGCGACAGGTGGCACGCTGCTACAGGCAGTGGAGCTTCTCCGGGAGCGCGGAGCGCGTCGCATCTTCGCTGCCGCGGTCCACGGGGTCTTTGCCGGGAACGCGCTTGAGCGTATTCAGCTGTCGCCGATTGAGAAGGTCTTTGTGACTGATACCATTCCGTTACCAGAAGGGGTGTGCACGGACAAGGTGGAGGTGCTGACGGTCGCACCGCTGTTGGCGGAGGCGATCATGCGGATCCACAAGGATCTGAGCATTAGTGCGCTCTTCACCTGACCGCGCGCCGCGTTGTGCGGGGCCACCCCGGGAGTGTGCGATTGAGTAGTCCCTGGATAGAACTGATCCTCTTCACTGCAGCAGCGATCCTGCTTACTCTTGCGGCGCTTGCTGATTTGGCCAGCTGTCTCCCAGCACGACGTTCACTGCGCGAGTTCCTTGCCGAACTCGCAGAACTGCACAACGGCAACGGAGCAACGGTGCTGGAGCAACTGCACGCAGCACGGCCAGCAGTGCGACTCGTGCAAGGTGTGACGTTCCTCGTGCTCACACTGCTTGCCGTCCGCCTTGGCCTCTACTGGTGGCCAAGACAGGCTTTGGCCGTTGCGGGCTTGATCGCCATCCTTGCGCTTCTCGTCCTGGCCAGTGCGTTGCCCATGGCGATCTTGGAACAGCGGCGAGAGCGGCCAGGAAGGCGGCTGCGCCTCCTCGCCCGTGTCTTGAGCAGGGTGGGGGGACCATTGGCTGCTGTCAGTGAGTTCCTTGAACGCCCACTGAGCATGCTCGTGCCACCTGCACCCGCCATTCTGTCGCCGGCAGCTGCTCCCGCAGTACCGACTGAAGAGGCGGTTGAGGAAGCTGAGGAACTGATTGAGCGGGTGCTCCGACTGGATCGGCTGATTGCGCGGGACATCATGGTTCCGCGCACTGACATCGTGGCGGTGCCATTTGAGGCCTCAGTGCGTGAGGCGGTGGTGTTGGCTCGGGAGCGCAAGCACTCTCGTTTGCCAGTCTACCAAGGGACGATCGACCGAATCGTGGGGATTGTGCACGTTCGTGATTTGGTGCGCTTTGCTCTGGAGTCAGCCGAGGGGGTCAAGGTTGGCGATGTGATGCGAGAGGCTTACTTCATTCCGGAGTCGAAGCGGGTCGATGAGCTGC
Organism: Thermomicrobium sp.; assembly: GCA_034435855.1. Lineage (GTDB taxonomy): Bacteria > Chloroflexota > Chloroflexia > Thermomicrobiales > Thermomicrobiaceae > Thermomicrobium. The sequence goes on from DAOTWO010000236.1 coordinate 4,337, forward strand.
TGCGTGATTTGCAGCGGCAACGGGTGCACATGGCCATTGTGGTTGATGAGTTTGGTGGGACTGCTGGACTCGTCACGATCGAGGACGTCTTGGAGGAGATCGTTGGCGAGATCCAAGACGAGTACGATATTGAGGCACCACTGGTTGAGCGAGTCAGTGCCGAGGAGGCAATCGTCGACGGGAGAATCACGCTGGAGGAGATTGCGGACATCTTTGGCGTGTCGCTTGAAGAGGAGGAGACGTCGACGATTGGGGGATTAGTGCAAGCGCATCTTGGGCGAATCCCGCAGCCAGGCGAGTCAGTGCTGGTGGACGGGCTGGAGGTGACGGTACTGGCGGTCGATGGCAACCGGGTGCGCAAGCTGCAGGTGCGACGAGTCTCAACACCAGTTCCCTCGAGCGATAACGAGAGCTGAGCGAGCGATGGTCAGCTGGAGGATCGTTCACCATGAACGGGTGACCTCGACCATGGACGTGGCGGCGGCACTTGCTGCCGAGGGGGCCGCGGCGGGAACAGTAGTAGTGGCGGAGGAACAGACAGAGGGACGGGGAAGAGAGGGACGGCGCTGGGAGGCCCCGGCTGGGACATCCCTGCTGTTCACAGTCGTGGCACGGCCGGAGCTTGCAGCGGTGCAGGACGAGCGACTCTCGGTGCGGGTGGCGGAGCGGGTGGCTGAGGCGATAACGGCGGTGTGTGGACTGCGGCCCCAGATCAAAGAGCCAAATGACCTCATGGTCAACGGGCGGAAGCTGGCGGGGATTTTGTTACAGAGCCGTGTTCGTGGCGAGACGGTGGACTACCTGCTGCTCGGGATCGGGATCAACGTGAATATTCCGCGGGAGCAGCTGCCACTGCCGACCGCGACGAGCCTGCTGGTGGAGCTCGGACGGCCGCTCGACCGCAGCGTCCTGTTGGCAGCGGTCTTGAAGGAGTTGGCACGAGAGACCGCATGGTTCCCGCCAGCGTGACGGAAGGCGGCTGCAGCGTTCGACGTGCTGCCGTGCCTGGGCTCCCGTACTCCTGTATTGGGAGCCTGCGGTGCCGGGCCGTTCATACTATGCCCTCATCGCTCTTCTCCGAACCCATAGGGCTCACCTTGTTGACACAAAGAGCGGGATTGGGATCCTGTCCTTTGCGCATTCAACGGAGTGAGCGGAGGTATTCCTCCTGCCCTCGTGTCTCGATAGCATGTGGACAGTGTTTTCTTCGAACATACTCGATTGCTTCCTCCACACTCATCCCCCGTGCAATGAGCATGGCCGCAAGTGCTGTGCCCGTCCGCCCATGCCCTCCAGCACACGCAAAGACGGTTACTCCCTCAGGAAGGAGTTCCCAGAGCTTTTCCCAGAACGCCAAACCAACCGGCGGGACCCCCATGTCCTCCCAGTCAAGTCGAAGAAGCATTGGCGGGCCAAGGACTTCGTGGAGTGGTGTAAACCGTGGATGACTTCCCGGCAGAATGAACCGTAGGCTATGCTCATCGTCCGTTAAGCCAGCGAGATCCACGAGACAATCGGCGCGCTTCAGCGCGTCCTGAAGTCCACGTTGGTTTGCTGCGCGGAGCTGCCGTCCCCGGTCCTCAAAGATGGTGTACGCCGCATCATGCCGACAAGCCATATCGGCTGTTCCCTCCAGTCTCCCGTGCTCCCGACGTGCTTCTCGGAGGAAGTAGCTGACGTTTCAAGGTCCTACAATACGGTCAACACTCGGATCCAGCAACTCTGCAATCGACTCAGAGACCTGGCTTCAGGCCCTTGGAGATACGGTCAAAACCAGGTCGAATCGAGTTCCGTGCCCGTCACTCTGCTATGGTTCCATCTCTCACAGCATTCTCCGGCAGAGTCGCGTGTGGGGCGAGACACTGGACGATCTCCGTCTGGGGATCGGGATGAGCGTCACTATCCCGGCTGACGAACTTCCGTCGCCGACGTCGCCGAGCCTGCTCGCTGAACTCGGTCGACATGTCGAGCGTGAGGAGCTACTCGCAGTGGTGCTCGCTGCGCCTGGACGAGGTCACACGCTCTTTCCTAACGCTATTGGCTACGGTTGGTCAGTCCCGCAGCGCTCGTCGCAGGTGCCGCAGTGCGAGGAAAGTCCAGAGCGCGGCCCCGGGCGAGTGGAGGGCCGAGGCGGGCAGCACACTCAAGAAGCGGAGGCCGGCAGCACGGTAGGCCCGGATACGCTCGACTACCTGATCCGGTGTCCCCCAAAGGAAGCTCCGCTCGACGAGTTCTGGTGGAACAACCCGGAGAGCGCGCCGAAGTTCCTCAGGTGTGAGGCGCTCTGGAACAAAGTCGAGATAGCCACGGAATCGTTCGCCGAGCGGGTGTTTGTGGCCAAGCGCTTCCCAATCGGCGGCTGGCAGAAGGAGCGCCGTCAGGCGTAATGCCGGATGGGAAAGGAGTGCCCGGGCTGCCCGCTCCGTGGGTGCAAGCAGGAGTGGTGCTTGCATCCCGGGGCAAAGAGCCTCGGGGTTGCGCCCAGCGCGAGCTGCAGCGGCGCGGATTATCGCCAGTTTCTGGGCGTATTCCTCCGGTGTTGCAATCCAGTTCGGGTACCAGCCGTCAGCGTAGCGTCCAGTGAGTTCGAGCATGCGCGGGCCATGCGCGCCAAGCCAGAGCTCGGGTTTCCGTCCTCGCGGTGCAGTGAGCTCAAAGATCCCGTCTGGCACGTGATAGAAGCGACCAAAGAAGCGGATCTCACCGGGGTTATCCAAACAGCAGCGGAGGAGGCCGAGCGCTTCTTCGAGACGAGTCACCGGCTGATCGAACGGAAAGCCGTAGGGGGTGAGATTCTCCGCTTCTCCAGCACCCAGGCCCAGAATCGGTGGGCGCTTGGCAAAGTGCGCGAGTGTCAGCATGGACTGAGCAAGGAGAACTGGATGGCGGCGGATCACGTCGGTGACGCCCACGCCGAGGCGGAGTCGTCCGGCGTGGGCACTGAGGTACCCAAGGAGCGTGGCAAAGTCATAGTAGGGGTGGGGGCTCTGTTGCAGCCGTGCCATCCAGGTTGTCCGCGGCGTCCAGAGAACGCGGGGGACGAAATTTTGGAGGTGATCCCAGACCATGACCGCGTCGTACCCGAGGAGACGTGCCAGGCGCACCAGTCCAATGATCCCGAATGCTGGCGGCTGGGCTGG
>DAOTWO010000237.1:0-4068 GCA_034435855.1 Thermomicrobium sp.
ACGAAGAGCGCAAAAACCTGGCCGGTCAGTTGATGAAGTTCCCAAGCAAAGCCGATCAAGCTCACGTTAACCGCATTCAACATGAGCTCGATGCACATGAAAATGACCAAGACGTTGCGCCGAGTCAGGACACCGACCATGCCGATGATAAAGAGCGCTGCACTTAAGAGGAGAAAGTGCGTCGCCGAAAGTTCAGTCATGGCGTCCTCCACTCTCCCCAGGCAGGTTGCTCGGTGAACTCATCGGCCGAACGTGCCAAGACAATCGGCCGGCCACTGCCTGCCGGCTTGACCTGTCCGTCAGAAGGTCGCGGCAGCGCAGGTGGGAGCTCCGGCTGGTCGAGACCGCGCGGGTGAGCAAGCGAGATCGTCAGCGTGCGTCGTGCTGCAGCGACGCGCTCACTGACCGCCTCTGGTCGTGCCAGAACGATCGCGCCGATGGTTGCCGCGAGGAGCAGCAGCGCGGTGAGCTGAATCGCCAGCATATACTCCGAGTAGAGCGTCTGACCCAACGCCTGAGTGTTTCCGCCAACTGCTGCCACTGCCTCATCGGTCCAGGGGCCGGGAGCGCCGGAGAGGCTGCGTGTGAGGACGGCCGCGGCCACTTCAAGCAGCAAGGCCACTCCAAGCACAAGGCCGGTCACGATGCGGAGAGGGCGACGCCCATGGAACTCTGGGAGGTCATCAGGATGAACGAGCATCGTCACGAAGACGACGAGAACGATCACCGCGCCGGCATAGACGATCACCTGCACCACGGCTAAGAACTCTGCCCGCGCGATGAGATAGATCGCGGCGACGTTCAGAAACGACAGTACGAGCCCGATGGCGCTGTGTACCGGATTGCGCGCGATCACCACACCAAGGGCACCAAGAATGCTCACGCAGGCGAGTAGGGAGAAGATCAGCACTTGCAGCGACATGCCCGGTTCTTCCTCTCCCCTTGCGTCATAGTGCCCCAATTCCCCAGAGGCGCACGAGTCCAGTCAGCCCGATGTTGAGGAGCGCGAGAGGCAGCAACACCTTCCAGGCAAGCCCCATCAGTTGGTCATACCGGAATCGCGGTAGAGTTGCCCGAAGCCAGACATAGAAGAACAGGAAAAACAGCGCTTTGAGCGCAAGCCACCAGACGCCGTCAGCGAATGGCCCGTCAATGCCTCCCAGGAACAGCGTTGCTGCCAGGAGCGAGACAACGATCATGTTGATGTATTCGGCCAGGAAGTAGAAGGAGAAGCGGAAGCCGGAGTACTCAGTAAAGTAGCCAGCCACGAGCTCTGTCTCGGCTTCCGGGAGGTCGAAAGGTGCGCGATTCGTCTCGGCCACTGCTGCGATGAGGAATAACGCGAAAGCGAGCGGCTGGGAGAGGATATACCAATTTGGCAAGGTGAGCGGGCCGATCACCAATGCCCGCTGCTGTTCGCGCAGGATGTCCTGGAGGCTAAACGATCCGGCGAGAATAAAGACCCCGACCAGTGAGAGCCCGAGGACAAGCTCATAGCTGATAACCTGCGCCGTTGAGCGCAGAGCCCCAAGCAGCGAGTAGCGGTTGCCAGACGCATAGCCGCCAAGAATGATGCCGTAGACGCCGATCGAGCCGAGCGCGAGCACGTAGAGCACTGCAACATTGATGTCCGCCACGAGCAGGGGAATCTCAAGGCCGAACAAGTGCAGGCTCTCGCCAAAGGGAATGACCGCGGCACCAAGAGGCGCAAGTGCGAACGAGAGAAGCGGTGCCACCAGGAAGACCAGCCGATCGGCGTTGGCCGGGACGATATCCTCTTTGGCGAGAAGCTTGATCCCGTCGGCAATCGGTTGCAAGAGGCCGAACGGGCCAGTGCGGTTCGGCCCGACCCGATGTTGCATCCGTGCCAGGACGCGCCGCTCAAACCACGTCATGTAAGCCATAAGGCCGAGCAGCACGTTCAGCAGTACGAAGCCCACAAAATAGCTCACCAGCAGTCGCTGCCAGTCCATCGCTTCCGTCGCCTCACCCGTCTCCCACCGTCAGCGGTCGACCGATCCGAGCACGATGTCGATCGTTCCGATGAGGGCGACAATGTCGGCAAGCATCGCGCCCTGTGCCATATATGGGAGCGACTGGAGATTGACGAAATCCGGGCTCCGAATACGCAGACGATAGGGGATCGGGCTCCCATCGCTGACGATGTAGTAGCCGAGCTCCCCCTTCGAGTGCTCAACCGCGTGATAGACCTCGCCCTTCGGGGGGCTAAATCCCTTAATCACCCAGATAAAATGCCGCTGCATGTCCTCGGCCGTCGTCATCACGTTCTTGTGCGGTGGGATGACGTACTGCGACTCGTAGGCCATGAGCGGTCCATCGGTCGGTACCTGCTCGAGGCACTGCTCAATAATGCGAATCGACTGGCGCATCTCCTCGATGCGTACGAGGTACCGGTCATAGACGTCACCGTGTGTGCCCAGGGGAACATCGAACTCGACACGGTCGTAGAGGAGATATGGCATCGCCTTGCGGACGTCATAGTTGACGCCAGAACCGCGGAGGCAGGCACCGGTCAGGCCATAGTTGATGGCAACGTCTGGCTCGATGATCCCGACCCCCTTGGTGCGGGCGAGCCAGATCGGATTCTGCGTTAAGAGATCCTCGTACTGCTGAATCGCCTTGGGAAAGTAACGACAGAACTCCCGCACCATCTCGGGGAGCTCCGGCGGGATCTCCCGCGAGAACCCGCCGATCTCCATCATATTGGTTGTCAGTCGCGCACCACAGAACTTCTCGAAGATGTCGAGGATCAGTTCACGGTCACGGAACGTGTAGAGGGAAACGGAAAGGGCACCGATATCGAGCGCATGCGTGCCGAGCCAGACGAGGTGCGAGGCTAAGCGTGTGAGCTCGGCCATGATCATCCGCCAGTATTGCGCACGCTCCGGTGCTTGGATACCACAGAGCTTCTCGACGGCGAGCACGTATCCGAGGTTGTTTGAGGGTGCAGCAACGTAATCCGTTCGGTCCGTCCAAGGCACAAACTGGGCGTAGCGGTGTGACTCGCCGAGCTTCTCGACTCCACGGTGCAGGTAGCCAATGACGGGGTCGCAGGCGATCACCGTCTCACCCTCGAGAGTGAGGCGGACGCGCAGCACCCCGTGGGTACTCGGATGTTGTGGACCCATGTTGAGAACAAGTTCACGTCGTGTCGGAGTGAGCTGCCGGACTTCACTCAGGATAACCGGCGTGGACTGTGAAAAGTCGATCATGGCCCTGGCCTCCGCAGCGTGCCGCGGATCCGCGGTGCGGGCGATTCAAAGCCGGGCTGGACATAGTCGCGGTACCCGCGCAACGGATAGTCTTTGCGTAAGGGATGGCCCTCATCCCAATCCTCGGGCAGAAGGATGCGGCGCAGATCCGGATGTCCCTCGAAGATGATGCCGAACATGTCGTAGCACTCGCGCTCGAGCCAATTGGCTCCGGCAAAGATTGGCACGAGCGAGGGAACTGCCTCTCCGTCGTCGACGCCGCATTTCACCCGCAGTCGCTGACGACGTGGAATCGAGTAGAGCTGGACGACGACATCGAAGCGTGGTCGCTCACGTAGGTAAAGCATGTCAACCGCGGTGATGTCGGTCAGGTGGTTGTAGCGGAGCTCCGGATGTGACCGAAGGAACTCGACAACGTCGCGCAAAGCGTGTCGATCGACGCGGATCGTCATCTCGTCACGGAAGACGATCGCCTCGCGGAAGGCATCCGGAAAGCGCTCGCGAACCAGACGCACCGCGGGGTGCTGCTCAGGGTCGGTTGGCCCCCAGTATCCGGTCGTGTCCCACGGGCTTGTCGCCGTCGGCGCTGGGACCGGTCGCGGCTCGCTCATCATCGCGCTCCCGATGAGCGTGGGCCGAGTGCAGCGCGGGCAGCCTCACGCTGCTCTTGGCGGTCCGCCTCTGCAGCTTCCAGCCCGTACCGCTGCTTCAGCCGCTCATAGCGGATAATGCGGTTCTGTAGCTCCAGAACGCCATAGTAGAGTGCTTCCGGGACTGGTGGACAACCGGGAACATAGATATCGACCGGGATGACCTGGTCCACACCTTGCACAAC
>DAOTWO010000238.1:0-2119 GCA_034435855.1 Thermomicrobium sp.
CGGGCCCACAGCACAGCGACCCCCTGCTCCAGATCCACTAGGACCAGTCGCTGCTCTGCTCGACGAACCAAGAACGCCGCTGCTCGCTCCAGCGCTGTCAACCGATCGACCAGTTGCTCCGAGAACGTGCCCTCAAGCTCGCTGCGCAGCGCTTCCACAGCCTGCGCGCGGAGTTCGGCGGAGAGCGCACACACGACTTCAGCTGGTGCATACCCCCCGGGATCGACTCCCATAAGCTCAAGCTGTTCGCCGAGTGCGGCTGCCACCTGTTGCTGAATCGCCTCTGGCGCAACAACGATTCCAAGGCGAGGCCGCCACTCGTCACCGATGGCACTCGTTACCGCGGCAAAGGTGGTCCGCCAAACGGCATCATCCGCAAACCCTGCCAAGAGGAGCAAGTCCGGTCGGAGCTCATTGAGTTTCTCGGCAAGCACTGTCGGGCTCATCGCCTCATCAACGATGAGCTGGGACACGCGGACAGGAGAGGCACGCGCGGCAGTCGCAGCCAACTCGGCAGCGAAGTTCGGGCCTCCGAGCGCAACGAGTACGACCGTTGGCCGTGCGAGAGGTAATCCGACCGAAATCCAAACGTCGGCCCCATCCCCAAGCACACTCCGGGGGCTGATCGGCCTTCCACTATCGAGAACAGATCGGCCGAGTCGTCGTTCGATCACCTCGAGCGCGGGGATGACTGAGCGTCCCACTACGCTGGCGCTCGCCACAAGACGCGGGTCTCCTTCGACCCGATCAGTCACAATCGCTCGTGTTGTTGCCCCGTTCAGCGAGAGGATGATCGCGCTCCGCACCGGCTCTGCGTCTCCCATTGTTCCTCCGCGCCTTTGCTAGCGACTGAGCCAGAGGATGTAAAGAGCGACGCCGATTAAGGCCGCTAATGCCACGACCAACGCCAACCATGCTGCTCGCTGACCCGCAGCTGATTCGCTTGTTGCCGCCGTGACAGCGTTGGCCGTTTCCGCGCGGATAGCTGGAAGCGAGAGTAGCGGCAATGGAGCAAAGACGGTCGGAGCCACCGCCTCGACGTCCGATAGGCGAGTCCACACGGGCGAAACTGGCGGGACCACCACTCTCTCCTGCCCCACCGGCTCAGCAGCCACGGGAAGCGATTCGCCCGGTTCACGCAGCCAGTCGGGAAGCTCCGCCTCACTCAGCCATTCCAGTTCTCCGCCAGGCGCGCTCGGCTCATCGCCCCGCAACCACTCCGGTAATGCAGCATCGGAGAGCGCGCCAGCTATTGTTGTGCCCTCTTGGAGACCGCCCAGCGCAGAGAGATCAAGCGGAAGCACAGCACCGCAGCGGCGGCAATACGTGTCATCTGGAGCACGCGGTGCTCCGCAGCTCGGACAAGTGCTCGTACTCGCCACCTCCCCGCTCAGCACAGCGCCACACACCGGGCACACATCACGATCTTCGGCGATGTGCTGACCACACTGCGGGCAATACACGATGAACCTCCGCTCGCGCAGTGCATTCTGCGCGCAGTGTAGCATTGTCCCTTCGGATTCGAGTACCCCAGAAGTCCTATTCCCCAGTATCCCCCCGGAGCTCTGCGCTGTCGAGCCAGATCGTCACCGGACCATCATTGACCAACGCGACGTCCATGTGAGCCCCGAAGACACCAGTTTCGACCGGTAGGCTAAGCGACCGGAGTGCCTCTGCAAAGGCTTCGACGAGTGGGCGAGCCTCATCCGGCGGAGCTGCCTCGATGAAGCTCGGACGACGTCCCTTACGAACGTCGGCATACAGCGTGAACTGTGAGACGACGAGCACACCCCCTCCGATCTCGAGCACGGAGCGGTTCATCTTCCCAGCCTCGTCCTCGAAGATACGTAGGTGCGCCACTTTGCGAGCCATCCACTCGGCCGTCGCCTGATCGTCACCACGCCGCACGCCAACGAGCAGAAGCAAGCCCGGGCCGATCGCTCCGACGACCTGGCCGTCCACCGTCACACTCGCTTGACTCACACGCTGGACGAGGACGCGCACTGTCCCATCCCCCTCCTCAATCCGCATCACTTTGGGCACCATGCTCCGATTCGAGCGTCGCTACAGCAAGGGCAGCGATCCCCTCGCCACGCCCGATGAAACCGAGCCGCTCATT
>DAOTWO010000239.1:0-7721 GCA_034435855.1 Thermomicrobium sp.
ATTTACACAATTGCCCGAATTGTGGTCTTTGAAGATCCTATCCTGGCAGAGGCGCGGCCAGAATGGGCGATCCGTGACCGTACCACAGGCCAGGCTTGGCGGACCTGGAACGGAGTGGCGTGGGTCAACGCATATCGCCGAGAGGTTTGGCAGTATAACGTTGCACTAGCTGTCGAAGCAGCAGGATTCGGCTTTGACGAGATTCAGTTCGACTACATTCGCTTCCCAACTGATGGACCCTTACAGAAAGCGGACTATGGAGTCAGTCACACCGCAGAGAATCGCATGGCCGCGATCGGGAGTTTTCTACAGACTGCATATGAGGCGCTCTTACCGACGCCGGCGTACCTGGCGGCAGATATTTTCGGCTTGACGATGTGGGAACTGAGCGACAGTGGGATCGGACAGAATCTCGAAGTGGTCGTAGAACACGTCGACTATGTGTGCCCGATGCTTTATCCTTCGCACTTCTGGGCTGGGTCGCTTGGCTTCGAAGTTCCGAACGACCATCCCTATGAAGTGATTCGGTGGAGTTTAGAGAACGGTTTCACGCGAGTCCCGGCGGCGAAACGGAAGTTCCGGGCGTGGCTCCAAGATTTTTCTTATGGACCTGGGAAGCCGTATGGCCAGCAAGAGGTCCGGGCGCAGATCCAAGCGGTGTACGATGCTGGGCTCGACTCGTGGATGCTCTGGAATGCCGATAGTGTGTATCAGGAGGGAGCATTAGAGCCTGCAGGTGGATGAGTCAAATGGAGAAGCGCCTGAGCGTGACAGCTGTTGCCCCGTTCACATTGATGCGTGATCTCCTCGTGACGGCACGGCCGCGCCAGTGGATCAAGAATGCTGTTGTCTTGGCGCCGCTGGTGTTCGGACGGCGACTGCTCGACATGGGTGCACTTGTGGATGGGCTGCTTGCGACTTTGGCCTTTTGCGCTGCGGGGAGTGCGATTTACTTCTTTAACGATTGGTGCGACGCAGCAGCTGATCGTGAACATCCTCTCAAACGTCATCGTCCGATTGCGGCGGGACGTCTGCAAGCCCGGCATGTTTGGATCTCGATCATTGGATTGGGAGTGCTGGCAGCGTGCTTTTCTTGGCTTGCTGGTGGTGAGACGTTGTTTGTTGTGTTGGGATATTGCGGGTTGATGCTGCTGTATAGCGTGCGCTTGAAGCATGTCGCGCTGCTCGACGTTTTCACAATTGCTGGTGGTTTCGTCCTTCGCGTATGGGGTGGAGCCGCCGCAGTTGAGGTGCCACTCTCGCCTTGGCTGTATCTCTGTACGGTGCTCCTCGCTCTATTCCTCGCCGTTGCCAAGCGACGGCACGAGGTGTTGTTGCTGGAGGGTCTGGCAGCGAATCACCGGCGCACTCTGGACGACTATCCAGTTCCGCTCCTGGATGCGCTTCTACAGGTGACGGCGACAGCGACGATCATGGCCTATTCGCTCTACACGTTCTCGGCCCCCAACCTTCCCGATGGGCACCGCATGATGCTGACAATTCCGTTCGTCTTGTACGGGATCTTTCGGTATTTGTACCTTGTCTACCGCCGGGATCTTGGAGGTATGCCGGAGCAGGTGCTTTTGGACGATCGACCACTCCTTGGGGTGATCATCGCATGGGGGCTCCTGATGCTGGCCTTGCTGTACGGCACCGACTTGCTACAAGGCGGCGCAATGCAGTTGCGTTGATCATTGCAAGGCGTACCGGGGAGTGGTATACTCCGGCTCGGAGCTGGCTGGACAAGGCGTGCGCCGCGATACGAGGAGCGGCGCGAAGAGGCGGAGGAGGCATCGCAGCATGGTGATCGTGCGACGAGGCACACGTCGCGAAGGAAACCGGCTCCAGCAGGAAGTGGTGGAAGCGTTCCAAGCCTGGTACGTCGGTTTTTCACCGCTCCTGCGGATGGCGGCGCGGCCTTGGAGACCACCGCTCGAGGTGTATGAAGACGAACGGGGTCTGGTTGTGCGGGCAGAGCTCGCTGGCCTACGCGAGGACGATATCAACGTGGTCGTCAGCGATTCAGTGCTTCAGATCTCTGGAGTGCGACGACCACGCGAAGAGGGCCAGCGGCGGACCTACCACGAGATGGGGATCGCCTATGGGCCATTTGAAGCTGAGGTTCTTTTGCCCTTTCCGGTCGATCTCGATCACGTGGAAGCCGTCTATGAGCGTGGGTTCCTGGAAGTGACCCTGCCGCGAGTACGCGTCTCGCGTACTGTTCCGCTCCGTACGGAGACTGACCCTGAATCTTGAGGAGCGTGCGATGAGTGACGAACTGCGCAAGCCAACGGAAGAAAACGAGCAGCAGGTCGAAGGGGAAGCGCGGTCCGAGAAGCGTGAGCTCAAGCTCTTGCCGGTGCTTCCACTGCGGAACACTGTTGTTTTCCCGACGACCCTGGTGCCGCTCGCAGCCGGGCAGCCGCGTTCGCTGCGACTCATCGACGACGTGGCCTCGGGGGATCGGCTGCTTGTTCTCGTACTCCAGAAGGATCCGAAGAAGGAAGGTGCGGGTCCGCAGGACGTCTACCAGGTGGGCACAATCGGAAGCATCCAGCAGATGATGCGCGTCCCTGATGGAACGGTGCGCCTGGCAGTGCAGGGCCTGCGCCGGGTTCGGATCGTGGAGTGGGTGACCGAAGAGCCGTATCTGAAGGCACTCGTCGAGGAGATCCCTGAGGTTGTCGAGGATACGATCGAAGTTAAGGCTTTGACACGGACTGCGCTGGAACTTTTCCAGCGATTGGTCTCGTTGGTGTCCAATCTGCCGGAAGAACTCGTTACGGCGGTCTTGAATATCGAAGATCCGCTGCACTTGGTCTACCTCTTGGCGTCGAACCTGCGCATGGATCCCGAGGAGCGGCAGGCGCTCCTTGAGTTGGACAGCGTGCGCGACAAGCTGCTGCGGCTGAACGCGTTTATGAGCCGCGAGCTGGATCTCCTCGAGCTTGGCAAGAAGATTCAGAGCGAGGTCCAGGAAGAGGTGGCGCGTTCGCAGCGCGAGTTCTACCTGCGGGAACAGCTCAAGGCGATCCAGCGCGAGCTCGGTGAGACGAGCGAGCAGGAGGCGGAGATCAATGAGTTCCGGGCCAAGATTGAGCAGTCTGGTATGCCAGAGGAGGCTCGGCGTGAGGCTCTCCGCGAGCTGGAGCGGATGAGCAAGTTGCCGCCGGCATCGGCCGAGTACGGGGTGATCCGGACGTACCTCGACTGGCTCGTCTCGCTGCCATGGAATCGCAGCACCGAGGGTGAGATCGACATCGCGCGGGCGCGCCAGATCCTGGATGAGGATCACTATGATCTCGAGAAGATCAAGGAGCGGATTTTGGAGTACCTTGCGGTGCGGCGTCTGCGCAAGGAGCGAGGCGAGGAGAGCGAGCCTGGGCGCGAGCCGATCCTCTGCTTTGTAGGCCCTCCTGGCGTGGGGAAGACGAGCCTTGCGCAGTCGATTGCACGGGCACTCGGGCGAGCCTTCACGCGGATGTCGCTCGGTGGTGTGCGGGACGAAGCCGAAATTCGTGGGCACCGGCGCACCTACATTGGCGCGATGCCTGGACGGATCATTCAGGCCATTCGGCGCGCGGGCACGAACGATCCGGTCTTCGTCCTCGATGAGATCGACAAGGTGGGGATCGACTGGCGAGGTGATCCGGCGTCCGCACTTCTGGAGGTGCTGGATCCGGAACAGAACAGCACCTTCCGGGATCACTACCTGGACGTGCCCTTCGACTTGTCGAAGGTCATGTTCATCGCAACCGCCAACGTGTTGGACACAATTCCGCCGGCACTTCGCGACCGGATGGAGATTCTCGTCCTGTCCGGATACACAGACGAGGAGAAGTTGCAGATCGCTCGCCGGTATCTCATTCCAAAGCAGTTCCGTCGGCATGCGTTGAATCCAGAGGATTTTGAGTTCACGGACGAGGCGATCTTGGAGATTATTCAGCATTACACGCGGGAAGCCGGTGTACGGAACCTCGAGCGAGAAGTCGCGGCGGTCGCACGGAAGCTGGCGACGCGCATCGCCGAGGGGCAGGAGGTACCGCGGACGATCACCGTCGATGTGGTGCACGAGTTCTTGGGCAAGCGGCGGTACTACTATGAGGAGCTCTCCGAGCGCACTGCCCAGCCAGGGGTTGCGATCGGCGTTGGCGTCACGCCGGTTGGCGGGGACATCATGTTCATCGAGGCCACGCGCATGGTTGGTCGTAGCAATCTGATCATTACGGGCCAGCTTGGCGAGGTCATGCGGGAGTCGGCTCAGGCTGCGTTGAGCATTGTGCGTTCACGTGCCGAGCAGTTTGGAATCGACCCGGACTTCATGAAGGACTCGGATATCCATATCCACGTTCCGTCCGGAGCGATTCCGAAGGACGGGCCATCTGCTGGAGTGACACTGGTCACTGCGCTGGTCTCGCTGCTAACCGGTATCCCGGTGCGCGAGGACGTGGCGATGACGGGTGAGATCACGTTGCGGGGCCAGGTGCTGCCAGTGGGTGGCATTAAGGAAAAGGCGTTGGCTGCGCAGCGTGCTGGTGTGAAGACGTTCATCTTGCCCAAGCGGAACGAGATGGACCTGGACGAGCTCCCTGCCACGCTCCGCGAGAACATGCGCTTCGTCTTGGTCGAAACGATCGATGAAGTACTCCAGGCGGCATTGCCGGAGGAGTTCCAGCAGCGGCTGGCAGAAACCCGGGCCCGAGGACGTGGTGGAGAAGCGGCGGTTGAGTCGATTGCGGCACTCAGCTGAGTGCCACAGTCACAAGGAGAGGCCAGCGGGGCAGGTAGTCAAACCTGCCCCACGTCATTTCTTTTCGACGACTGGTGCGCGGCGAGCGGCGCGACTCTGTGCAGCCTCGATGAGTGCAGCGAACAGGGCGTGATGGGCGGGGTAGTGCTGGAACAGGCGCTCTGGATGCCATTGGACAGCGAGGACAAAGGTGGCTCCTGGGATTTCAGCTGCTTCGATCACTCCGTCGGGAGCAGTCGCCGTAAGGAGAAGAGGAGGGGCGAGCACGGTGACGGCCTGGTGATGATAGGAGTTGACCATGAGGTAGGTGGTACCCACGATACGGGCGAGGAGCGAGTCGGGTCGAATTGTGACAGGATGTGCCGGTTCGCCTGAGGGGATACCGAGTTCCTGCTGACGGTGATTGAGGGCGCTGTCAATTTCATCGGGAATATGTTGGATGAGCGTGCCGCCGAGTGCGACGTTGAGAACTTGCATGCCGCGGCAGATCGCGAGGAGTGGGACGTCAGCGTTGAGTGCAGCGTGGACAAGGGCGATCTCAAATTCGTCGCGCACGTCCGATATCCCGTAGGTTGCGGGATGAATCGTCGGAGCGCCATAGCGGTGGGGTGCGATGTCGCCGCCTCCGGTGAGGAGGATGCCGTCGAGACTTTCAAGAAAGCGAGCGGGTTCGAGGACAGGTGGCAAGACAACGGGGATTCCGCCCGCGTGTGCGATGGCCTCGGCATAGTCAAGATTCAAAAGCAGGCGATTGGTGAGGCCGTGGGCTGCTGATTCCCGGGTGATGTCTGGAGTTATGCCGATAACTGGCGCTGGCACTGGATGCACTCCTTTCATTTTGACACTGAGGGTAGCACAGTCGTGCGTGCGATGAGTGCGATGTGCAGAGTGAGAATACTGGCGCAGTGGGGTAATGAGGGTAAGGCGTCGGTGCAGGCCTGGCCAGCGATGGAATGAGAAAGTAGACGAGCGCTATTGCGCACCGGAGTGGGACCACTCGGATGTTAGAGGGGGGTGAGATACCGCCGAAGAAACGAGGTTGCAGGGCTTTCCGTGAGAGGTGAAGTTGCGGCGTTTGCGTTGGAGGTGAGGAGGGGAGAGGAAAGGGGTGAGTTAGCGGCCCTTGACACGAGGGGCGGTGATGGGTATAGTATTGGATGCGTCTGGCGGAGCGATAAGCTCCGCGAGCACCTTGACAACTGGAGTGTGGTCGAGTGCACCGAGCCCTCGTGGCCGGAGCGGCCGACATCCCAAGTGAGCCACGAGTCCGGTCGGTCTATCCCCGAGAGGGGTGAAGACCGAGCGGATTGTGAGTGGAGTGTGCTGGGATGGAGAGTTTGATCCTGGCTCAGGGGGAACGCTGGCGGCGTGCCTAATGCATGCAAGTCGGACGGGAGCGCGCGATGAGCGCGCCGACCGTGGCGGACGGGTGCGTAACACGTGGGGAACCTGCCCTGGTGCGGGGGATAACCCGGGGAAACTCGGGCTAATACCCCATACGCTCGTTGGGCGGTAGGCTTGACGAGGAAAGGCCGTGGAGAGCGGCTGCGCTAGGAGGGCCCTGCGGCCTATCAGCTAGACGGTAGGGTAACGGCCTACCGTGGCGATGACGGGTAGCTGGTCTGAGAGGATGGCCAGCCACACGGGCACTGAGACACGGGCCCGACTCCTACGGGAGGCAGCAGCAGGGAATCTTCCGCAATGGGGGCAACCCTGACGGAGCGACGCCGCGTGCGGGAGGAAGCCCTTCGGGGTGTAAACCGCTGTTCGGGGGGACGATGGAGAGACGGTACCCTCGGAGCAAGTCCCGGCTAACTACGTGCCAGCAGCCGCGGTAAGACGTAGGGGGCGAGCGTTACCCGGAGTCACTGGGCGTAAAGGGCGTGTAGGCGGCTGGGTACGCCGCGTGTGAAAGTTCCCGGCTCAACCGGGGAGGGTCGCGCGGGACGGCCTGGCTTGAGGGCGGGAGAGGCGGGTGGAATTCCCGGTGTAGCGGTGAAATGCGTAGAGTTCGGGAGGAACACCGGTGGCGAAGGCGGCCCGCTGGCCCGTACCTGACGCTGAGGCGCGAAGGCGTGGGGAGCGAACCGGATTAGATACCCGGGTAGTCCACGCAGTAAACGTGCGGGCGAGGTGTGGGTGGAGTTGACCCCATCCGTGCCGGCGCCAACGCAGTAAGCCCGCCGCCTGGGGAGTACGGCCGCAAGGCTAAAACTCAAAGGAATTGACGGGGGCCCGCACAAGCAGCGGAGCGTGTGGTTTAATTCGACGCAACGCGAAGAACCTTACCAGGGCTTGACATGCCCCGGAACCCTGCCGAAAGGTGGGGGTGCCCGATGAGGGAGCTGGGGCACAGGTGCTGCATGGCTGTCGTCAGCTCGTGCCGTGAGGTGTTGGGTTAAGTCCCGCAACGAGCGCAACCCTCGGGGTCAGTTACGCGGGTGTCTGACCCGACTGCCGGGGAAAGCCCGGAGGAAGGAGGGGATGACGTCAAGTCCGCATGGCCCTGACGCCCTGGGCGACACACACGCTACAGTGACCGGGACAGAGGGCAGCGAAGGGGTGACCCGGAGCCAATCCCAGAAACCCGGTCGTGGTGGGGATCGCAGGCTGCAACCCGCCTGCGTGAACGCGGAGTTGCTAGTAACCGCCGGTCAGCCATACGGCGGTGAATACGTTCCCGGGCCTTGTACACACCGCCCGTCACGTCACGAAAGCTGGTCTCACCTGAAGCCGGTGGGCCAACCTGGGGAACTGGGGGGCAGCCGTCTAAGGTGGGGCTGGTGATTGGGACGAAGTCGTAACAAGGTAGCCGTACCGGAAGGTGCGGCTGGATCACCTCCTTTCTAGGGAGCGATGGCTCCCGCGGTCAACCGGGGTGGCGCAGCGGCGCGTGGGGCGCTGCGGGACGGGGCGGAGGGCAGGGCGGCGCGCCTGAGGAGGCGGAGGAGCAGGCTCCGCGGAGGGCGAC
>DAOTWO010000240.1:0-5178 GCA_034435855.1 Thermomicrobium sp.
GGCATGCGGCGACGAGATTTCCTGAAGGTCGCAGCAACTTCCGCGACGGGCGCCGTCCTTTTCGCTGGCTGTGGGCGCATTGGGGACGGTGTGCCGGAAACCGAATTCAAGATCGCACAGCCGGTCTATACCCCGAACGATTGGGCTTTCGGTCGCGATGCCTGGTTCGCGACCGCCGCGCCGCCAGATCAGGGGGGGTACGGCCTCATCGTCCGGGTTTTCGAGGGGCGCGCGAAGAAGGTCGACGGAAACCCTGACTTTCCTGGAGTTCGGGGTAAGAGCGACGCGCGCGCTCAGGCGCTTGTTCAGGAGCTCTATCACCCGGATCGCCTTGCCGGACCACAGCGTGCGGCCACACGCGGCAGTGGGCAGTTCCAGCCGATCAGTTGGGACAGTGCACTACAGGAGGTCGCCCAGATCCTTCGCGATGCGGGCGGTGAGCGCGCTGTTCTCATCACCACTCGGCCGAGCAGCTCGCAGGCGGCAATCATTGCGGCATTCCAGCGTGTGACGGGAATACGGCACGCCATTTTGGAACCTGACGAGCTGGTCGTGCTGCGTTCAGCTGTGCGCCGGCTCTTTGGCGTTAGCACGCTGCCGATCCCAGATCTCGCGAATGCGTCCTTCCTTTTGAACTTCGGCGCCGAGTTTCTCCACGGTTGGATCGCGCCGGTCCAACTCGCACGAGCCTACGGAGAGTTTCGGCAGGGGCGTCCAGGTCAGCGTGGCCTCTATTACCATGTGGGGCCGCGTCTTTCCGCGACAGCAGCCAACGCTGACCGGTGGTTCCCGATCGTGCCAGGTACCGAAGGGCTCATTGCTCTCGCCATTGCCAACGTCCTCCTCACTGAGGGTGCCGTGCCACGTGATCGATTCGCCCCATACTTCGCCGCACTCGGCCTCGACGAGGCACGATTAACCAACGACTACAGTCCCGAGCGGGTCGCCACGACGAGCGGACTGACCGCGGAGCAAATCCGCGAACTGGCGCACGCGTTGGTCGAGCACGAGCCTGCAGTCGTCATCGCCGGGACGAACGCTGCAGTATCGACGAATGGTCTCTTCAACCTGGTCGCTACCCTGGGTCTCAATCTTCTTCTCGACTCATTGAACCAGCCGGGAGGGCTGCTGCTGAATCCGGAGCCTCCGCTTCCCGAACTCCGCATTGCGGACGACGCGATCCTGACGCAGAGACAGTGGGCTGAACTCTTCCAACAGATCCAGTCGGGCGCGATGAGCACGGTTCTCGTCTACCGTGCAAACCCGGTCTACGCCCTTCCGCCAGCGACCGGTGCCGCGGAAGCCCTGCGCGCGGCTCAGCACGTCGTGAGCTTCTCCCCCTTTGTGGATGAAACGACGCAACTCGCGGATATCGTGCTACCCGACCAAGCTTGGCTGGAACAGTGGGGGCTCGAGGTTCCCGACCCAGGCCCTGGCTTTGCTGCGGTTGCCGTCCGCCAGCCCGTCGTCCAACCGTTCGTCGATGCCCGCGCTTTCGGTGACGTTCTCATCCAGCTGGCTACGCAGCTTGGCCAGCCGCTCCCCTGGACGTCCCAAGAAGAGGCGACAAAGACGCTCGCTCTCCAGCTTCGCCGACTTGGGAGGGGGAATATCCAGGCAGCGGACGACAAGCAATTCCTCGTCACCCTCCAAGCTCAAGGTGGATGGTGGGACGAGCAGTCGCGCGGCAGCGGTACCGTGCCGGGCTCTCCCGTTGTGCAGCCTCGCGAGCCGTCTTTCGCTGGGGACAGTGCTCAGTTTCCCTATCTCCTTGTTCCCTACCCGCTCCCCGCGATCGGCTATGGAGAGCTCGCGCATTTGCCGTGGCTCCAGGCGTTGCCGGAACCAATTAGCACCAACGTCTGGCAGAGTTGGGTGGAGGTCGCTCAACGGACAGCCGACGAACTCGGCCTCTCGACCGGCGACGTCGTCCGTCTGATTACTCCGCAGGCAACTGTCGAGCTTCCGGTGTACGTCAACCCGGCGGGTCAACCAGGCCTCGTTGCGATCCCATTCGGGCAGGGTCATACCGCTCTCGGCCGCTATGCCGAAGGCCGAGGCGTCAATCCATTCACACTTGTCGCACCTCAGATTGATGGTGATGCCGGTACGCTGGCCTGGTGCGCGACGCGTTGTCGGATTGAGAAGACGGGACGGCGCGCACGACTGGCTCGATTCGAGGGTATGGTGCCAGCGTTCCAATTGGAGGAGTTCCCGATCGTGCGCGTCATGGCTCCGTCGGCGTGAACGCGTCAAGCGGGCAAAGGGAGAGGGACGGAACGCATGCCACGTTGGGGAATGGTGATCGACCTCGATCGATGTATCGGCTGCGGCGCCTGCGTCGTCGCCTGTCAGGCAGAGAACAATGTTCCCATCAATACCGAAGACGCCTATCACCAACGCCGCGCTATCGCCTGGATTCGCCTTGAGCGCTATTGGGAGGGCGAGTTTCCCAACGTCAAGGCGCGCTACATCCCGGTGCCGTGCATGCAGTGCACCAACGCCCCCTGTGAGCCGGTCTGCCCGGTTTATGCGACTTATCACACAACCGAAGGCATCAACATGCAGGTGTATAACCGCTGCATCGGTACTCGCTATTGTTCAATCAACTGCCACTGGCATGTCCGGTTTTTCAACTTCTGGGAGCCCAAGTGGCCCGATTCACTTAAGAACCAGCTCAATCCTGACGTGACAGTGCGTAGCCGGGGCGTGATGGAGAAGTGCAACTTCTGCGTGCACCGGATTGTCAAAGCCGAGCAGAAGGCGAAAGTGGAAGGGCGTGCTTTGCGAACCGACGAGGTGACAACGGCATGCGCGCAGGCATGCCCCACCAACGCGATCGTCTTCGGCGACCTGGACGATCCGAACAGCGCCGTGAGCCAGCTCCTTGCGCAAGCTGAGAAAGAGCATCGCGTGTACCGGCTCCTAGAAGACCTTGGCACCGATCCAAAGGTGTACTACCTCAAGAAGATTGATGTCGAGGCAACCACGGCACCGGCAGGTGCCCACTGATTGGCACAGACTGAAATGAGGTGAGGGCAAATGGCGACGCACGGTCACGCGCACGGACACGAACTCCAGCGAACTTGGGAGCTGACACCGTCGGACGTCCTTGGGAGCGCGCTCGGCTGGCTCCGAGAGGTCGGACGGCGCCTACGCACACCCCTCCTCATTTGTCTCCTCCTGTTCGTCGTCGGGATCATTGCGATCGTAGTAATACCCCTGCGGCAGGGGTTCGCGAACCGACAAGCCTGGACGTACGTCGCTGCAGCATTTTTGTACTTGATGTCGACTGCAGCCGCGGCGCCGGCTCTCTCCACGGCACTCCGGGTGGCACGCAGTCACTGGCGTCGACCAGTCAACCGGGCGTCGGAGATCTGGGGTGTGACACTCATCATTCCCTTCTTGCTGTATCTCCTCTTGCTCCCAACCTTTCCCGGCACCGAGGACCGGCTCTCGATCTGGTTCGGCTGGCCACTCTCGCCGTGGCTCTGGGGAGCCATTTTGATGCTCACACTCACTGGGGCCGGCTATCTCTTCGCCTGGTTCAGTAGCTTGCCGGATCTCGCTATCGTACGAGACCACGGCGCGCCGGCGCAGCGCGGCCTGGCGGCCTGGCTAAGCCGTGGTTGGATCGGCTCGCACCGCCAGTGGCGCATCTACGAGAAGGTCGTCAACAATATCGGTGTCTTGTATGTGCTCATCTATGTCCCAGTCATGACCGTCCTCTCGTCAGACTTCATCATCGCGCTCATTCCAGGGTATTTCACCGCCGTCTTTCCGGCGTACTTCACCATCACATCCTTTCAGGCTGGTATCGCCTTGACCATTGTGACGATGGCGGTCTTGCGACGCTGGGGCGGGCAAGCAGACTACCTCGGCCGTGAGCAGTTCTGGGCACTTGGGAAGCTTCTGCTCGCCTTCTCGCTCCTCTGGTTCTACTTCTGGTGGTCGGAGTTCATCATCTTCTGGTATGGCCGCACGCCGCGAGAGATCAGTGTCCTGAAGCTTCTGATGGCTGAAACCTATCGTTGGCCCTTCGTGCTCTCCTTCGCTATGAACTTTGCGTTACCGCTCCTGATCCTCATGTGGAATCCAATTCGCCGGAGTATCGCTGGCCCGACCGTGGTTGCCACAATCGTGCTCCTTGGCAACCTGATCGATCGGATCCGGTTGACTTCTGCTGCCTTTTCCCAGCCGGACAGCGCCCTTATGGGTAATGCGCACGAACTCCACGAAATTCCTGCTGCCTACGTCCCAGGCATCAGCGATCTCCTGATTCTTGTAGGGATGCTCGCTGGAGCACTTCTGCTGGTCCTCTGGGCGGTTCGGTATTTGCCCTTACCCTCGGTTGCTGAGGTGGTCGGTGGTCTCTGGCTCCGCGCGCACAAGCCATTCAAGCATGCGCGGTTGATTGTCATCGGTAAGCCGGAGTGAAGCTCGTCGGTTGAGTGCGGGAGAGCGAGGCTGGGGGACTACGATGCAAGAGCGTCATCGGCTCGGCGAAGAGGAAATCACGCGAGAACTCCTACGACCGCTTGTCACAACGACCCCGATGATGTGGGTTGGGTTCATCGGCCTGGGCGCCGTCCTCGCCATCTTTGTGTTCGCAGTGAGCTGGATGTTCTACTGGGGCCTCGGCGTCACTGGCCTCCAACGCCCGAACATGTGGGGCTTCATGATCGTCAACTTCGTGTTCTGGATCGGTATTAGTCACGCCGGCGTGATGATTTCGGCAATTCTTCGCCTCACCCAGGCAGAGTGGCGCCGACCAGTGACCCGCGCCGCCGAGGTGATGACGATATTTAGCCTCATGACTGCGATGCTCCACCCTGTTATCCACACCGGCCGTCCCTGGCGGACCCTTTACTGGGTCTTCCCCTACGACTTCTGGCGCAACCTCTGGCCGGACGTCCGTGGCCCACTGGTCTGGGATCCGAGCGCGATCTTGACATACCTCACCGGTTCGACGCTTTTCCTCTACACGACGATGATTCCCGACATGGCACTCGCCCGCGACCGCACCACCGGCTGGCGCAAGGTGCTGTACACCATCCTCGCACTGGGGTGGCGTGGGAACGAACGCCAGTGGAAGATGCAGACGATTGCCGGATTCCTGCTTTCCGGTCTCATCTTGCCGGTTTTCGTCTCCGTCCACTCCATCGTGTCCTGGGACTT
>DAOTWO010000241.1:0-23647 GCA_034435855.1 Thermomicrobium sp.
TCCGAGGCGAATCGGCGATCGCCCAAGCGCGAGGTCGAATCCAGCGGGTCTTCTTGGATCCCGAGCGTCCCGCCGCCTATGAACCAGCGTTGCTGGCCATCCTCTCGGCGGATCTGATTGTTCTGGGGCCTGGAAGCTTGTTCACGTCGGTGATTCCAAATCTCCTGGTTGAAGGGGTTGTCCAGGCGATCCGCTTGTCGTCGGCTCTCAAGGTCTTTGTCTGCAACGTTACGACGCAGCGAGGCGAGACGGATGGTTTTCGGGCGATCGACCACTTGGAGGCGTTGCACCGGCATGCTGGGGGGTGTCTGGTGGACTGCCTCCTTGTCAATCAGAACCTCGAGCCGACTCATCGGTTAGCGGCGAGTGGGGTTACCGGTGTGAGTTTGGACGGACTCGATCGTGTCAAGGACTCCGTGATCGTCATCTTGCGGGATGTGATCAACCCGGAACAACCTTGGCGTCACGATCCGAGCAAGCTGGCCGATGCACTGCTTGAGTTGGCACGAGCGGCGAAGCGGGGCGAGCTTCCCCTTGGACGAGGGCGCACCTTACAACCAACCCGAGGAGATTACTCGACGAGCTTTCCGGTCGGGATTGGACAGAGGGAGTAAGTGTCGGAGCCGCATCAGCGGAGAGGGAGGGTAGTCCTGTGGCAGTCCGTGTGGGTATCAACGGTTTCGGTCGTATCGGAAGACAGGTCCTCAAGGCCATTCTCGAAGGTTATGACGATGAGCTCGAGGTGGTTGCGGTCAATGATCTCACGACTCCTGCTACCCTAGCTCATCTTTTCAAGTGGGACTCGACCTATGGCTCGTGGGACGGTGAGGTCATGGCGACCGAGAATTCGATCATCATCGATGGCCATGAGATTCGTGTCTTCGCTGAGCGTGAGCCCGGGAAGATTCCCTGGCGAGCGTATGAGGTTGAGCTCGTCATCGAATCGACTGGGCTCTTCACGGATGCGGCCAAGGCGCGAGCACACCTTGAGGCTGGTGCCAAGAAAGTGATTATCACCGCCCCGGCGAAGGGAGAGGATATCACGATCGTGCTCGGCGTAAACGAGGATCAGTATGACCCCACCCAGCATCACATTGTCTCGAATGCATCCTGTACAACGAACTGCCTTGCACCGGTGGCCAAAGTGCTTCACGAGCGCTTCGGTATTGTGCGCGGCCTCATGACGACCGTGCATGCGTATACGAATGATCAGCAGCTGCTTGATGCGCCACATCGCGATCTTCGCCGGGCACGTGCTGCGGCGACCAATATTGTCCCAACGACGACTGGAGCGGCACGCGCGGTCGCGTTGGTGCTCCCTGAGCTGAAAGGGAAGTTCGATGGTTTTGCCATGCGCGTACCGGTCGCCACGGTGTCAGTGATCGACTTTGTGGTGGAACTGGCCCGTTCGACAACCGCAGAAGAGATCAATGCAGCGTTTCGAGAGGCTGCGGAGAACGAGCTCAGTGGAATTCTGGGCTACACGGAGGAACCGCTCGTCTCGAGTGATTTCCGCGGCGACTCACGTTCAGCCATCGTGGATGGCTTGAGCACGATGGTGCTGGACGGAAATCTCGCGAAAGTGGTGGCGTGGTACGACAACGAGTGGGGCTACTCGTGCCGCGTGGCCGATCTCGCTTACTACATGATGGTCGGTTGTCTTCTGGAAGAGTAAGTCTGTGGAGGGCTGGTCGACCACAATGGCGAGACGAATGCGGACACTACGCGATCTCGACGTGACAGAACGTCGAGTGCTGGTGCGGGTCGATTACAACGTCCCGCTCGAGAATGGACAGGTCGCCGACGATACGCGGATTCGTGCGACGGTCGAGACGATCCGATGGCTTCTCGATCGGCGAGCGCGCATCATTCTCTGCACGCATCTGGGACGACCGAAGGGGCAAGTACGGGAAGAACTCCGCCTTGCTCCAGTTGCTGCGGCACTGAGCACAGTATTGGGGCAATCGGTTCGCTATGTCCGCGACATCGTTGGACCAGAGGCGCAGGAAATGGCGCGGCGACTCCAGCCTGGTGAGGTCGGCCTGCTGGAAAATCTGCGGTTCGATCCGCGAGAGGAACAAAACGACCCCGAGTTTGCGGCTGCACTTGCCAACTTGGCGGAGTGCTACGTGAATGACGCGTTCGGGGCTGCGCATCGTGCCCATGCGTCCGTTGCGGGTGTAGCGAAGCTATTACCGAGCGCTGCTGGCTTTCTCATGGAGCGCGAGGTAGCAGCGCTCGAGCGCGTCCTGCACAGCACCGAGCGGCCCTTTGTGCTCGTACTCGGCGGAGCGAAGATCTCAGACAAGATCGGTGTCATTGAGAACCTGCTTCCCCGAGCCGATGCATTGTTGCTCGGGGGTGGTATGGCGAATACATTTCTGCGCGCACAGGGGTTCGAAGTCGGCCGATCACTTGTCGAAGAAGACAAGGTTGAGGAGGCGAGGCGATTGTTCGCTCTTGCAGCGAAGCACGGCGTTCGCGTGGAACTCCCGGTGGATGTCGTCGTTGCGCCTTCCCTCAGTGCAGTCGATGCGCGCCAGATTCTGCGCGTGGCGGAGATGTCTACCGATCAGGCGATTTACGACATTGGACCAGAGACTGTCCGTCACTTTGCAGCGGTCATCGCGACCGCGCAGCTTCTCGTCTGGAATGGTCCAATGGGTGTCTATGAGGTACCCGAGTTCCGGGAGGGGACGAGCGGGGTGGCCGAAGCGGTGGCAGCATGCCCCGGCTTTACGTTGGTCGGAGGTGGCGATTCAGTAGCAGCGCTCAAGGAACTCGGGTTGGCTGACCGGGTCGATCATATTTCGACCGGTGGTGGGGCCACGCTTGAATACCTGGAAGGGCGGGAACTTCCAGGCGTTGCGGTGCTCATGGAGGGCGGCGAGTGACGGCAGGGGAGCGACAGTGGCTCATCGCTGGT
Source organism: Thermomicrobium sp. (assembly GCA_034435855.1). Classification (GTDB taxonomy): domain Bacteria; phylum Chloroflexota; class Chloroflexia; order Thermomicrobiales; family Thermomicrobiaceae; genus Thermomicrobium. The sequence continues at coordinate 2,927 of DAOTWO010000241.1, forward strand.
AACTGGAAGATGCATACAACCTATGAGGAGGCGCTGGAGCTTGCAGAGGCGATCCAGCGACGCTGTCCCTCTCTCCCCACTGTCGAGGTTATCCTGATCCCACCGTTTCCATGGATCATCCCGCTGGTGGAACGGTTGCGCGGGAGTTCGATTGCTCTCGGTGCTCAAACGTGTAGCGCATATGACCAAGGGGCCTATACCGGGGAGGTTTCTGCTCGCATGATTGCCCCGTTCTGCCGGTATGTGATCGTTGGACATAGCGAGCGTCGTCGCCTCTTCGGTGAAACGGACGAGGTCGTCGCAGCAAAACTGCGTGTCGCACTTCGTTATGGGCTTCGACCCATTCTTTGTGTCGGTGAGAGCCTAGAGGAACGCGAGGCCGGAGCGACGCTCCATGTGGTTGAGCGGCAGCTGCGAACGGCTTGTGAGTTTTTGCCTCCGGAGGAGGGCAAGCGTATTGTTATCGCGTACGAACCTGTGTGGGCGATCGGAACTGGGAAACCGGCGACTCCCTCGGATGCCCAGGCAGTGGCAGAGTGGATCCGTCGCTGGTTTGTCCTGCGCTTTGGAGATGTTGGCAAGGAGCTCCGGATTCTCTATGGGGGAAGCGTCACGGCGGAGAATGCGCTTGGATTCTTCAAGGCGTCGGATATCGATGGAGCTCTTGTTGGCGGGGCGAGTTTGGATGCGACGCAGTTTTGTGGCATCGTCGAAGCAACGCAGAGTGTGGAAGCACGCTCGGAATAGGAGGCGGTCACTAAATGGAAACGGCTTTCTATATCGCAATAATCCTCGTTTCGCTTCTCCTTATGATGGTCATCCTCCTGCAGACCAAGGCATCAGGCTTCAGCGGTGCGTTCGGTGGTGATACCTCAGCCATCTATCGAACCAGGCGAGGGCTCGAAAGAACGCTCTTCCAGCTCACCATCGGCGTGGCAATCGTCTTCGTGGTGCTGTCGATCATTGGGCAGTGGCTCCTGTAAAGACGGGAAAGCGGAGGGCCAGAGCGTTGCTCGGATCACCGCCACGACATCCGACAGTGCGACGCTCATGGGCACGTCGGTGGCCGGTGTGGCTGGTAACCTCGATTATTCTCATCGCGTTGAGTGTCGGTCTGGCGGTTTTCCGCTTCCAGCCGACCGGGCAGGCAAGTTCAGGATCGTCAGTTCCGACACCGGACGAAGGCACGAGGCAACCGACGGTTTCGGTCGCCGCTGTAAGCGGTGGCACGTTCCGCCAAGGACTCATTGGGCGGATCGAGACGCTGAATCCGCTCCTGGTGCGGTCGACCGCTGAGAGAGCCGTGTCTGTTTTGTTGTTTGAGGGACTTGTGTGGGTCGATGGTAGCGGTACCCCCCAGCCAGCCTTGGCTGATCAGTGGGAAACGAGCGGGGATGGGCTTGAGTACACAGTTCACTTGCGTGACGACGCTCTTTGGCATGACGGACAGCCGGTAACGGCGCGGGATGTGCTCTTCACGGTGCGGCTAATACAGGCACCGGATTTTCCCGGTGATCCAACACTGGCTGACTTTTGGCGCAGTGTTCAGGTCGCAGTCATCGACGGACGGACGGTGCGGTTCCGTCTGGCAGAACCCTATGCCCCTTTCCCAACATACTTAGCTCTACCAATCGTTCCAGAGCATTTGCTTGAGGGGACGTTGCCTACAGACCTTTCGAGGAGCTCGTTCTCCGTGCATCCGATCGGCTCGGGGCCATATCGGCTGGAACGGGCCGATTTCCGAACGGGAACGATCGAGTTGGTTCGGTTTGACGGTTACCAGCGGCCGCAGCCGATATTCGAGCGTGTGACGATTCGGTTGTTCGAGTCCGCTGAAGAGGCACTTACTGCGTTCAGGGAGGGGGAGCTGGACGCACTTGAGCCGGTTCCGTGGAAGGCTATCCAGGATGGTCAACTTTTGGGGAAGCATGCTCGCATTTATGCTCCGTCGCTTGCTGGATTCACCGCGTTGTTCTTGAACGGCCAGGCACAGTTCTTCACCGATGTACGAGTGCGCCAAGCACTGTCGCTTGCGATTGATCGGGAACGGCTGATTCGCGACGTTTTGGGGGGTCAGGCAGAACCAGGGAATGGACCGATTCCGCCGGCGTCGTGGGCGTATCAGGAACAAGACTACCGGTATGATCCGGCTGCAGCAGTCAGGCTCCTGCGCGACGCCGGATGGGAAGATCGGGATGGCGATGGAATAGTGGACAAGGAAGGATTAAGCTTTCGCTTCACACTACTGGTCAATGTGGACGACCCGCAGCGGGTTGCCGTCGCACAGGCTGTGGCGCAACACCTTGCTGAAGTCGGCCTGAGTGTCACCGTCCAGCCGATCGCTGCACCATCGCTGGAGCGGCAACTCCTCGATCGGGAGTTTACAGCAGCAGTTTTTGGTTGGATGTCGACATCAGGCGATCCGGACATGTTCGAATTGTGGCACTCAACCCAAGCCGAAGGGGGAGCGAACATCACCAGTTTTCGGAGTAGGACAGTAGACATCTTACTCGAGCAGGCTCGTCGCTCGCTGGAGCGTTCAGAACGTCGTTCGCTCTATGTCGAGTTCCAGCGACTTTTTGCGGAGTACGTTCCTGCTATCGTTCTCTACTATCCTCGTTACTGCTTCGTCGTGAGCGATCGTATTGGTGGGGTAGATGCGTCACCGCTGGTCGCTCCGGAGGACCACTTCCGTCAACTCCCACGCTGGTATCGCGTCGAGCGCTAGTCTGGAGCAGGGTGTGCCGGGTATACTGCATTGCAATGTGCGGATGTCCTTGACAGGAGGTTTTTGATGTTCCCTCTTTTGCTGCCATCGTTCGGTTGGCAAGAACTGCTGCTCGTCCTGCTGATTGTCGTGATCGTATTCGGTGCAGGACGGCTGCCGGAAATTGGTGGCGCGATTGGACGAACGATCCGCGAATTTCGTGCGGCAACGAAGGAGGTCTCAGCTGACGTCCCTGCAGAAGAGCAGCGAAGTTAAGAATTCCGTCTTTCAGCGGGAACTAGCCGGGTCGTCACGGAAAATCGTGAGAAGCCCTTCCCGAGTGGGGGAGCGTTATGTATCGAGGAGTTCGATGAAGGTAATTCGGTGCCAGGGATAGAGAATCGTCGTGACGCCATCGGCGATGGTCGGGAGGCGCTTGCCATCGCGTCGTCGCGGATTACGGAGCACGAGATAGCTGTCCCGTGGATCGGGAAGACCATCAATTTCGGCAACAAATGGATCATCGTTCAGAACGTGAACGATCACGCGTAGCATACCGATGGCTCCTCTCTCTCCGTTAAGTCCAGGGCATAGAGTCGACCGTCAAGCGCGCCGATATACGCGAATGACCCGTCAATAGCGGGAGTTGCGACGATAGGGGCGCCAAGGTCGTCGGTCCGGATAATCTCGCCGTTTCGAGTAATGGAGAGCAGCTTTCCGGTTCCAGTGGCAACCAGGAGTGTAGCGCGGTACGGGACTGGTGTGCTGGCGATACGCCCCTCGACATCGAGTTCCCAGACTCCTTCACCTGACTGCGGATAACAGGCGATGATATGGCCTGCATTTCCGGCTAAGATAAGCAGTTTCCCCCAGAGTACAGCGCTCGCGACGAACGCATCGTCGAAATGCTTCACCCAGAGCGGATCACCCTGCTCGAGAGGCAGACACATGACCGTTCCGTTGAGAGAGGCAACGATAAGGTTCGTTCCGTCGAGGACAGGACGACTCCAGATGGGAGCCAGAGGCGAGAGCGCCAGAGGAGTTGACCGTCGCTGAGGACGCGGAGGGTAATAGTTCCGTCGTCGGCAGCGATCACGACGCGGTCACTGACAACGAGCGGCGTCGCACGCACCGGGCCACCAGCTTGCCAGCGCCAGATCAATCCCCCCGAGTTCGAAGCGAGAACGTAAAGGAAGCCGTCATCACTGCCGATTGCAACGAATTCCCCAGCCGCCGTTGGCGACGCGCGGACTGGGCCAGCAGTACGGTATCGCCAGAGGAAGGCTCCCTCGTTACGCTCGAGGCAGTAGATGGCCCCGTCATCGGAACCGAAAACGATCGCGCCGCCAAGGTCGCAAGGTGTCGTTGCAATGCCTCTTCCGGTCGGGAAGCGCCAACGGAGGTAACCGGTTCGAGCGTCGAGAGTATAAAGTGTTCCGTCGTAGGAGCCGAATACCACGAGATCGTCAGTGAGCAGTGGGGATCCGCGAACCTCGTCACTGGTGCGAAAGCTCCAGCGAATACGGAACGATCCCTCAGCACCAAGATCCGGTCGGGTTAGTGACGGTGGACGGGGATGAGGTGGATCGGCGAGCGGTTCACGAAGTGCGCGGACTGCCTGTGCCATCGCAAAGGCGCTGGGAAACCGCTCGGCTGGATCGTAGGCGAGTGCTCGCAAGATGATGGCCTCGAACGAGGAGGAGAGCGCAGGATTGACGGATCGAGGAGGAGGTTCGGTCAGTGAGAAGGGCGGCTGGTCGCGAGGGTCAATACCTGTTGCGAGATGATAGAGTGTTGCGCCGAGCGCGTAGAGATCACTGCGCGGATCGGCGACGCCGCGATATTGCTCGGGCGGAGCATAGCCCTCGGTCCCGATCATGGTGCCGCGGGTTTGTGGCTGAAAGAGGCGAGCGATCCCGAAATCGATCAGGCAAAGCGAGCCATCTTGCCGTCGCATGATGTTAGAAGGCTTGAGGTCACGAAAGACGATCGGTTGAGGATGTTGAGAGTGCAAGTACTCGAGCACATCAAGGAGTTCGAGTGTCCACTCGATGAGAAGCGGCTCGGGAATGGGGCTACCAAGACGTGCAAGATAGCGTTCCAGATCCTCACCATCGATGTATTCGAGGACGAGGCAGCAGCGGCCGTCTTCGTAAAAGAAGTCGTAGACTTGCGGGATCGCAGGGTGGCGGAGCGTAGCCAAAAGGCTGGCTTCTCGTTCAAAGGCGATGCGCTGAAGCTCGGCAAGCGTGGGGCTCACTGGCGCGTATGATCTTAAGGGCATAGAGACGTTGGACATGTGGGAAATGTTCATCGCGAGCCAAAAACACCGTGCTCATGCCGCCACGGCCGAGCTCGCGGAGGATCCGGTACCGTCTTGCAAGAATCATGCCGCTCTGCAGGTTCATAATTGTGAGCTCGCCCTCCATGGCAGTGATTCCAACTCACCCACAGGATATAATCGGCGCCCAGGCGAGCGCTGGAGAGAGCGGAGATAGGACGAGAATCGATGAACCATGTCGCCGGTAAATCTGATCAGTTGCGGGAAAATGAGATGGCTCATCCAGCGCGGCGGCAATCACTGATTTGGGATATTGCTGAGACGCTGCTGATCGCCCTGGTTCTCTTCGTCGCGATTCGTGGTGTCATCCTGAATTACCGTGTCGACGGGTCGAGTATGGAGCCGACCCTGCACAATGGCGAAATGTTGATTGTGAATCGCCGCGCGTATGTGGCGATTCGGCTAGGGCGATGGCTGGATACCATTCCGGGAGTGGACGTGGACGAAGGGTGGGTGTGGTACCCATTCGGGCAACCACAGCGCGGCGATATCGTTGTGTTTCGTCCGCCGAATGGCGGGAGTGAGCCATACGTGAAGCGGATCATCGCCTTACCCGGGGAGCACGTGGAGATTCGTGACGGGGCGGTGTTCATCAACGGGAGACGGCTGATCGAACCATACCTCGTCGAACCAACGGTTTGGCGTGGGATGACATTGAACCACGAGTATGTCGTGGAACCTGGTCATGTGTTTGTGATGGGGGACAATCGGAATAACTCTAGTGACTCCCGAATTTTCGGGGCTATACCGATGTCGAGCATCATTGGAAAAGCGTGGCTGACCTACTGGCCGCCGGACGAAGCAAAACTCCTCGGTGCCCCGGCCTACGCCTTGGAGTGAGATGAGGATGGGTGTAGAATCGAGTTGACGCGAGCGGGACAATGGGCGGGTGTGGCCGGAGGACGCCCTGTACGAAAATCTGAGCGTGCCAGAGGAAGGTGCAGGGTATGATCGAGACGGTAGTCGATAGCATTCGAGTCAGTTTGGTGACGCAGCATCGAGTCGTCCTGCTGAAGGAAGTCCATGGAGACCGGCACCTGCCGATCTGGATCGGCCCGTTCGAAGCCGAGGCGATCGCGATGGCAATACAAGGGATGACCCCGGCTCGCCCGCTACCGTACGACCTCTTGCGGACGGTCATTAGCGAACTCGGTGCGGAGATCCGCGAGGTTGCGGTTACCGATCTCTCTCAGGAGATCTTCTATGCGCGGATCGTGCTCGCGGTGAATGGGCGCAGGATCGAGATCGACAGTCGACCCAGTGATGCCATCGCACTGGCGGTGCGGGCCAAAGTGCCGATCTACGTGGACGAGTCGGTGATGGAGCGAGCAGGGGTCCGCCTCGAAAGCGAAGAAGAGACGGAGAGCGAAGGCGAGCTGGAGCCACCGGAGATCGAACGGGTCGAATCCGAGGAGTCGATCTCTGAGGCTGATCTCTCGGTATTCCGTGAAGTGATCGAGTCGCTTGACCTCGATGATTTGGACAAGAAGTAGGACGGCATGGATCCGCGTTGGGAACGTGTTCGCGCAATTGTGCTGAATTTGGTCGAACGGTGTGCCGTTTGTGGGGAGCGCTTCAGCGCCGAGGATCTGCAGGCGCTGGGGCGTTCACGATCGACCTGGGCATTTCGCTTGACCTGTCAGTATTGTGGAGCGTCAAGCCTAATCGCAGCGGTGATCGGTGAGGAACAGTTAGCTGACCTGGCACCCGTGCGGCGAGACGAGCCGGTTACCGAACGGGACGTTGAGGAAATCCGTGAGTTCCTCGAGCACTTTGACGGAGATTTCCAGCGCCTCTTTGGGTACGATCGCTGGGGGCGTGGAGTGCGCGAGGAGTAATGTGTTTCTCACTCCGGGGGAGTACCACCGCGTCGGCGCCATTCGCGTTCGATCATGTCCTCAGGAAACCGCACGAGTTCGTGAGCCATCGATGGACAGCGGAGATTGTGCTGATCGATCTTGCGATTCAAGGCGCGGGCGAGTTCTCGGTAGCGCCAGGCAAGACGACGAAGAAGTGCGGCATGTGCCGGATCAGCGAGGTCGAGTTCGTCGACAGCGCGCCAATACTCGTCCCAAGCCTGGCGAACGATTTGACGTTCACTGTAGATCTCTTTGCGAAGTTGAAGCCAATCAGGAAGTAGGCCATGCTTTTTCAGTAAACGATGAGCCGCCCACGCTTCGGTAGACGGTTCATGGTCATCAGGTAACGGTCGCCCTTCGCCCGGGAGATTTCGGAAGGCTCCCTGGTCCTGCGCGATGCGGATTCGTTCCTCGACCAGCCGATCAAGCCAAAACACATGATTACTCCTTGTGCCACAGTATAGCTGCAGCAGAGTGCGTGTGTCAGCGCGGTATACTGGCGGCCAGGGCGTGGTCGCTGGGAGGGAAATGCCGATGAAGCCGACGAAGGCAGGGCAGACGGTAGACCTGGAACCATTGCGGCGGGTACTGGAAGAACGGTTTCGGCCGCGCGACTACCGCGAAGCGCAAGAACTTGTCGTGGGGGCTTGCCAGGAAGCCCAGCGACTCTTCGGTTGGGTTCCGCCGGAGGCCGCGCAATTGATTGCAGAGCATCTCGGAGTGACGACCAACCGGATCTATGGACTCTTGACATTCTATGCTGACTTTCGGACAGAACCGCCAGGGAGGCATTTTCTGTGGATTTGCCATGGAGCGGCATGCTATGTTGCAGGGGCAGGTAGATTGGTCGAGTTTCTGCAGGAGCGCTATGGGATAACTGGACAGGGGACAACTCCTGATGGTGCACTCACAGTTCACGTCTTCAACGGGTGTCTTGGGGTCTGTGACTTGGCTCCGGTCGCCCAACTGGATCATCACGAGTATGTGGGCCTTCTGAGCCTCGAGCGACTACAAGCCCTCATCGCGGAATTACAGGGCGAAGCGCAGACGGAGGCAGCCGATGGGTCGACTGAGTGACCGAGCGGCGTTTGAGCAGTATGCAGCACAGGCGGAGCAGCGATGGGAGACGCTCTGGTCTGGTGATCGATGGGTGATCTCGGTCGGCATCAGCGAGTGCAGTATTGCCAAGGGGGCATTAGAAACGTACCGTCACCTTGAGTTGCTGCTCTCCGACGGACATATCCCCGGTGTGCTCCGACGAGTTGGTTGCGCCGGATGGTGCTTTGCCGAACCATTTGTTGAAATCAAACTACCAGGTCAGCCACCGATCGTCTATGGGTGGATGACCACCGACCGAGTTCCCGACCTCCTCGACGCGCTCCGGCGAGGTGAGCTGCGTCCCGAGTGGGCCCTTGGTGTCCGTGCAGGAGAAAGCTGGCAAGGCATTCCTGCTCTACGAGAACACCCGTTCCTCCGTTCTCAGCGGCGCCTACTGCTTGAACAGGCCGGCATCATCGACCCAGAATCGATCGATGACTACATTGCGACAGGGGGATACCGGGCTTTTCTGAAGGCATTGTTCGAGATGACGCCGGAAGAGGTCGTCAACGAGGTGAAGACGTCAAACCTCCGGGGTCGCGGTGGGGCAGGTTTCCCGACGGGTATCAAGTGGGAAAGCGGTCGCCGTACACCAGCATGGCCGAAATATGTGGTGGTCAACAGCCACGAGGGAGAACCGAACGTCTTTAAAGATCGTCGACTGCTCGAGACAAATCCGCATCTTGTCCTTGAAGGCCTCCTGATTGGTTGCTACGCTCTGGAGACGCAGCATGGATACAACTACATCGGTGGTGAGCACGTACTCGCTTTGCGGCGATTTCAGAAGGCGGTTGAGCAAGCGTACGAGCTGGGACTTCTTGGGGATAACATCCTCGGGAGCGGCTTCTCGTGCCACGTCCGTGTCCGAACGGGAGGTGGAGCGTACATCTGTGGCGAAGGATCTGCGCTCATGTATGCCATCATGGGCCAACGAGGTCAACCGCGTACCAAGCCGCCCCGCTCCGTAGAGGAAGGACTTTGGAAGCGACCAACGGTGCTGAATAATACCGAGACGTTTGCATCGATCCCGGCAATCATCCGCAACGGTGGTTCCTGGTATGCTGCGCTCGGGACCAAGGAGAGTACGGGAACGAAACTTGTCACGATGCAAGGACCGGTGAGGTATCTCGGGGTCGCTGAGATCGAGCTGGGGATGCCCATGCGCCAGCTGATATTTGAGGTATTCGGCGGTCTGCGCGACGGCTATCGGTTCAAAGGTGTCCAAACTGGGGGTGTCTCAGCTGGACCACTACGAGAGGAAGAACTTGATGTTCCAGTGGACTTCGATGCGTTGACCCCCCGTGGTGCAATGTTGGGATCGGGTGGGTTTGTAGTCTTCGACGACACGGTCTGCGCAGTTGACTTCGCACGGTACCTGGTGGCATTCAGCCGATATGAATCCTGCGGAAAATGCACTCCGTGTCGCTTAGGAACTCCTGCCCTGGTGGAGATCCTCGATCGGATTCGGCATGGATTCGGTAGACCCGAGGATCTCGATGTGATCCAGTACGCGAGTAAGCACATTATCGATCTCTCGCTGTGTGGCCTTGGGCAGGTCGCACCAATGCCGCTCCTGGGAATGTTGGAGCGCTTTCGCGAGGAATTCATTGAGCACATTACCGAGCGACGCTGCCGCGCTGGAGTGTGCCCAATGACAGCCGTAGCGCCGATAGCGGTCTAAGAGCGACAATCCTGAGAAGACCATGGGTGAGAAGCCTGAGGATCGCACAGATCCTCAGGCATTGGTCTGGCTCCGTGTTGGATGAGTGAATCAAAGCTCGATCTCTTGTCCGTATCCTTCAGCCTGAGCACGCCGGACTGCCTCAGCTGCGACAGCGAGGTCTTGTACAGCATTGCCGACCGACTTGAACAAGGTGATTTGCTTAGGGGACGTTCTGGCCGGCTTGAAACCGGCCACAATTTCACCAAGTTCCGTCTGGATATGGGATTCATCGATTAACCCAGCGCGCAATGGTTTAATGAGATCTCCAGCTTCGGCCAACGCGGCAGCGACGGAGTCGACCACCACGTAGGCCCGAGCAACCGTTTCCGGTGGAATCTCCTGCATCTCGGGCGTGAACGCGCCGATCGCATTGATGTGAACGCCAGCGGGAACGTGGGCATCGTGAAACAAAGGCTCGCGTGCAGTTGTGGCGGTGCAAATGACATCAACCGTCGGAAGAACTGGTGTAATGTCGTCGATCGGAATCACCTCGGCCTGATGATCTGGTGCCAGTTCGCGCAGGCGCTGTGCGAAGGTCGCACTCGCTTCCGGAACTCGGTCATAGACATAGATTGTTTCAATTGGGCGAACAGTGAGAACTGCCCACGCTTGTGTCGGTCCTTGAGCGCCTGCACCGATGACGAGAAGTCGGCGGGAGTCAGGACGCGCCAATAGCTGCGTGGCCGCACCGGACGCTGCACCGGTGCGCAGCGCGGTAAGGTAGGTGCCGTCTAAGAGTGCAGCAGGTTCACCCGTTTCTGGGGAGACGGTGAGAACCGCCGCATGGATGGTAGGTTTCTTATAGCGTGAGGGATTCTCTGGGAAAACGGAAACCACCTTAAGGCCGAGTCCACCGGAGGAAGGAACATAGGCCGGCATGAAAAGTGTTGTCCCGTGATGATCGGGTATTTCGATTGGCGTGCGGAGCGGTGCGTGTGCTTGACCGAGAGAGAGATCGCGGAATGCGCGTGCGACAAGCTCGATGGCAACGGACATTGGGACGAGGCGATAGACATCATGCCGCGTCAGGATGCGCATGTCTAGGAGTCCTTCCACGACATCACCGACTCGATCCTTGTCGGCCGCAGTGTAACACGGCGATGTGAGTAAGCGGGAAGATAGGCAGATGTGAGGACAAGGGAAAGCTTGAGTAGAGGGAGGCAGAGAGGAGGGACAGTGCAGAAAGCAAGCCGACGGAGGCAAAGTTAAGGGGAGACGCGCACAATCGTTCTGCACGACATATCCCAGTGTGCGCCAACGGGCAGCCGGCGGTACCACAAAGTGGCACAGCTCCCCAACAGAGAAACCCTTGACGAACTACCAAGACCTGTGGCAGAATCCGAGTACGACAACTGAAGAGCGGTCCCCGATAGCTCAACGGTAGAGCAGGCGGCTGTTAACCGCAAGGTTGCAGGTTCGAATCCTGCTCGGGGAGCCGATAGCTCAGGTTGGACTTCGACATCAAAGGGATCACCTCGCTGACACCCTACGGGTGGTCTTTCTTTTTTGGGATTCGACGGAACCGATTTGACCAACCTTCCGGAGACAACTTGCGGACGATCTTGCCCTCACAGCGGAGTTGGGGAAGAGATGCTCTCTTCCCCACCAATCGGTCACTGGAAGGAACGCTCCAAGTTTGGAGCGGCTCGAGCTCCTTACAGGGGATAAGTCTCAGTCCACTTCCGGCTCTTGGTACGAGTCAAGTTGGCGTCTTGCACCAGGGAAGGCATCCTGTATCAAAGCAACTTGGTCACACCGCGCCGCGAGCCTCGGCAATATCGCCATCTCTTAACAAGCGCAATCTCGATCTGCCGACAGAATGACCACATCAGGAGATGGAGTGCCGGCAAAGTGGCCGGTCATCCTTTCCTTTCGCGCTGCTGATGTCACGCCGGTGATCAGTATCCGCTTGGCACAACCACTCCTAGAGCCGACCCCACCCGTGAAGGTTCGCCACCACTAGCATCAGTGGTACATCTGAGCACAAACTGCGAGCGTCTCTTGCCATCATGAGCGGCAGGAGGCGATAGAATGCGATCAGTCCGATCGTATGTCGGACGATAGAGAGGCCGAAAGTGGCAAACGCGAAGAAGGAGACGAGCGTGCGAGTAGTCGTCACCAGACGAATCCCCGAAACGGGAATCGAGGTACTCCAGCGCGCAGGATACGAGGTCAGTATCTGGCCTGGACCATTACCACCGACGCGTGAAGAACTCCTCGAATTTGCCAAAGAAGCCGATGGTCTCCTCACCCTCCTCACCGAACGAATCGACGCGAAACTCCTCGATGCCTTACCATCAATCAAAGCCGTCAGTAACATGGCCGTCGGCTTTGACAACATCGATGTTGAGGCGTGCACCGCCCGCGGTGTCGTCGTCTGTATCACGCCAGATGTTCTGACGGAGACGACGGCAGACTTCACCTGGGCACTCATTCTTGCCGTCGCACGGCGCGTCTGTGAAGCTGCAGAGGCTGCCCATCGCGGCCAGTGGCGAACTTGGGAGCCGCTCGGCTTCCTCGGGCAAGATGTGGCTGGAGCGACGCTGGGCATTGTTGGTTTCGGTCGCATCGGCCAGGCTGTCGCACGTCGTGCGAGCGGTTTCGGGATGCGCGTGGTCTATACCGACCGGGAGCAACGACCGACCGAGATCGAACAGCAACTACGAGCAACCTTTCTGCCGCTCGATCAGCTGCTGGCTGAGAGTGATATCGTTACACTCCACGTGCCGCTAACGCCTGAGACCAGGAAACTCATTGGGGCTCGTGAATTGGCTCTCATGAAACCGAACGCCATGCTGATCAACACAGCGCGAGGAGCAGTCGTGGATACAGACGCCCTCGTGGCAGCACTTCGTGACCGACGCTTGTGGGGTGCCGGACTTGACGTCACGGATCCGGAGCCGCTGCCGGCCGACCATCCACTCTTGCAGTGCCCCAACGTCATCGTCACCCCGCACATCGCGAGCGCTAGTGAGGTCACACGAGCACGGATGGCTCAGCTCGCTGCTGAAAACCTGGTCGCCGCACTGCGAGGTGAACGCCCACCCCGTTCGCTCAATTGGGACGAACTGCATCGGAAAGGATAACAAGGTGCGCCGACGCGTCGTGGTGACCGGTCTTGGCTTCGTCACCCCTATCGGGAACGACGCAGTCAGTGTTTGGACGTCCCTTATGGAGGGTCGATCAGGAACGAGAATACTCACGAGAATCGATCCCGCAGATCTGCCGAGTCGCGTCGCAGGAGAGGTGAAGGAATTTGAGGCCGAGCGCTTTCTTCCCCCAAAAGAAGCGCGACGGACCGACCGCTTCATCCAGTTCGCAGTCGTAGCGGCCATGCAGGCACTCCAAGCAGCCCGGCTTGAATTGACTCCGGCAGTCGCCGAACGCACTGCCGTCGTGATTGGGTCAGCACTGGGTGGCGTCGAGACGTTCGAGGCAGGCGTTGAAACACTCCAGGCGCGTGGGCCCGCACGGGTGAGTCCATTCCTGATTCCGATGTTTCTTGCCGACATGGCCGCAGGATACGTCGCGATTCTCACCGGAGCCCGGGGACCGAACTTCGCTACGTTGTCAGCCTGCGCCAGTGGTGCGAATGCGATCGGCGAGGCTGCTCGGATGATCCGAGAGGAACGCGCCGACATTGCGCTTGCAGGCGGTAGCGAGGCCCCTCTCACACGCACGGTCATCGCCGGGTTTGCCGCACTGCAAGCACTTTCACGACGGAACGACGAGCCAGAGACAGCAAGCCGCCCGTTCGATCGCACACGCGATGGCTTCGTCATCGCTGAAGGTGCGGCGGTGCTCGTCTTGGAGTCGGAGGACCATGCTCGGCGGCGCGGAGCACCGATCCTCGCGGAGGTCCTCGGCTACGGTACGACTGCCGACGCCTACCACATCGTCCAACCTTGCGTGGATGGATCCGGTGCAGTCGCTGCCATGAAGTCTGCATTGGACGATGCAGGACTTCTGACGCGAGACATCGACTACATTAACGCGCACGGCACAAGTACACCTCTCAACGACACGGTGGAGACCGCTGCGATAAAACAGCTGTTCGGCTCTCGGCAGGCAGTGCCGCCCGTGAGTTCGACAAAGGCCCTTACTGGTCACCTGCTCGGTGCAGCAGGTGCACTGGAAGCGGCCATCTGCGTCTTAGCACTCCAGCACCAAATGATTCCGCCGACATGGCATCTGCGCGAACCTGACCCGGAGTGTGACCTCGATTATGTTCCCAACCAACCGCGCGCAGCGTCCCTGCGCTACGTCATGACGAACGCTTTCGGGTTCGGTGGGCATAACGCTGTGTTGATTCTCAGCCGCTATTCCTCTTGATGTCCGCTCGTAACTTCTCTCCACGCAAGATGAAGCCACTTCAACAGATAGTCGGGATCATCCTGAACGATAATGGGATATCCATGAGACGATTGTCGAATTTCAATTCCCGGGTTATGGACGTCACGTTGTCCACTAACGACGAAGAGGTGAGGGCTTCCCTGAATCGGCCGCTGCTGACTTGCCTGCCAATCATCCCACAAACGACGCCAGCCATGACCCAACCAGAAGTCTTGTTCCAGGCGAGCCAGATCGGCGGATGTTTGGCTTACAATTTCAAAGAGCTCCGGGATAAGCGCAACATTGCGCTGATAAAGAAAGAATCCCTCACGTATCGCGAAGTCGACCTCACCCGCAACTTCCTCGCCCTGCAAACTTGCCGCCTTCGCGATGGCCATTGCAGGCAAAAACGTGACGGGATAATCATCACGCTGCCACAAGGCAAAAGCGTCCGGTTCGACCTGGGAAAGAATAGCGCGCTCTGCTTCAACTGCAGCACGCGGTGTGCCAACACGGTCCACTAACTCGAGAGGCCAATAGCGCCAATACACCCGTACCGGGTGCGGAAACCGCTGTAGCGCACGACGCAGCCGCCTTGCGGTTACATAGGCCCAAGGACAGTGGAGATCGGACCAAAACTCGATCTCGAGCACCGCCGCACCGCCTTGCACACGTCGTGAACTGACACAGGCCTAAGGATAGCAAGACCGTAGACTCGAGAACATGCGCGAAGCATACATGAATCAGTCGAGGTAGCCACGGAGCATGCGGCTGCAGCTTGGATGGCGGAGCTTCCGAAGAGCCTTGGCCTCGATTTGCCGAATGCGCTCGCGTGTGATACCGAACTCTCGCCCGACCTCTTCGAGTGTCCGGAACTGACCGTCCTCCAAGCCGTAGCGGAGCACGATAATACGGCGCTCCCGCTCCGTCAGGCGGCTCAGCGCCTCTTCCAGCTGCTGCCGGAGTAACTGCTGGGATGCGACCTCGATGGGCGGTGGCTGCGTCTCGTCTTCAATGAAATCACCCAAGAACGCATCACCGTCCTGTCCGATCGGAGCTTCGAGGGAAACCGGGAGACGTGCTGCTTCCAGGATCTGACGAATCTTTTCTTCTGGCATGTCGAGCGCTCGGGCGACCTCGAGCTGAGTTGGCTCACGCTCCAAGATTTGCTGAAGCCGATGGCTCATTTTTTTGATGCGATTAATCGTTTCGCCAACATGCACTGGGAGACGGATTGTCCGGCTCTGATCGGAGATGGCTCGGGTGATCGCTTGTCGAATCCACCAAGTTGCATACGTGGAAAACTTGTACCCGCGCTTGTAATCAAACTTTTCGGTCGCCTTCATGAGGCCGATGTTGCCTTCCTGGATCAGATCCAAAAAGGACAAACCACGACCAATGTATTTCTTCGCAACGCTGACAACCAGACGCAAGTTCGCTTGGATAAGGTGAGCACGTGCACGCTCGCCGTCCTCTTTGTCATGGAGGAGCGCCTGCCGCTCCTCCTCGGACGCATAGTCCCCTCGCTCGAGGCGAGCCTGAGCGATCTTGCCGCGTTCGATCCGTTGTGCGAGCCAAACCTCTTCCTGCGGTGTGAGCAGAGCCGTCTCACCGATCTCCTGCAAATACAGTCGCACCGTGTCACTGATTCCGATGCCGTCTTCGAGGTCGAGACGCTCATGTTGATCACGAAGCCGGCGTTGGAGTAGCGAGCTGCGTGGGGGTTTGAGAGCAGTTTCGTCTTCGAGGACACTTAGGTTATCATCGAGTGAGGGATGATCAAGGTCAGTCAAGAAATCAGTCAAGGAGGGAAGGGTCTCGTCGGGAGAGAAGAGCGATTCGGTCATGCCATCCAATTCATGAAGATCCATGGAATCCATGCTTCGACCCCCACTCACCGGTCGGCACCTGGCCAATACGCCCTACGGGAAGAAGACGACAATGAGCGCCGCTTACTGGCGAGTGGTTGTGGCGAGTCTCGTTCGCCTTTCACCCGCTGTCCTTTCCGCTTGTCGACGCGGCAATCCAGCGTGCACTCCGCCCGAAAGTATACTGCGTTTTTGCTATCATTTCAAGCGATTGTCGACGAAGCACATCCATACCCGTGTTCGAAATGTCGGAAACGGCAGTCCTGCGGCGAAAGGTACATGACCCGTTGCGTGTACTCGGCATCGATCCGGGAATGGCTCTCCTCGGATACGGAATCGTCGCTGACCCCGAGACTCCCCGGGCTCTCACCTTTGGGGTCGTGAGCACGCCAGCACACCTCAGAGCAGAACAGCGCCTCGTGTCCCTCTATGAGGAGCTTCGTCGAGTACTTCAACACTGGCGACCTGATGTTGTTGCCCTGGAACAGCTCTTCTTCGCACGGAATGTGACGACTGCGCTTGCAGTCGGCCAAGCTCGCGGAGTCGTCTTGCTGCTCTGTGGCCAACTCAACATCCCTGTCGTCGAGTACACCCCAGCGCAAGTGAAGGAGGCCATCGGTGGCTACGGACGCGCAGGAAAGCGCCAGATGCAAGAAATGGTTCGTTTACTCTTGCAACTACCCACGATTCCCCAGCCGGATGATGCAGCTGACGCCCTCGCAATTGCTCTCTGCCACCTGCATCATCTCCGCTCTCCGTGGATCAAAGAGAGCCATGAGCAAGCGCCGGGTCCGGGCTGACGAGCTCCTTCTGACGCAAGGGTTGGCGACGACACGAAGCCAGGCTCGTGCACTCATCATGGCTGGCCGTGTCTGGCACGGTGATCGCCGTGTCGAGAAGCCAGGAGAGCTCTTGCCGCCCGATACCGAACTCCGGCTCACTCAAGAGCCGCGCTACGTGAGCCGTGGCGGCGAAAAACTCGAGTACGCCTTGCGCATGTTTGCCATCGACGTGAATGGCCTTGTCTGCGCCGATTTTGGAGCATCTACAGGCGGGTTCACTGACGCACTCCTCCAGCATGGGGCACGCCGTGTCTACGCCATTGATGTCGGGTACGGCCAGTTACACTACCGACTTCGGCAGGATCCACGCGTCGTCGTCATGGAACGCACCAATGTGCGGTATCTTGAATCCCTCCCCGAACCGATCGATCTAGTGACAATCGATGTTTCGTTCATTTCTCTGCGACTTGTACTTCCTGCTGCCCGTCGTGTTCTGCGGCCAGGCGGTCGAGTCATCGCGCTCGTCAAGCCGCAGTTCGAGGCAGGGAAGGGGAAAGTAGGGAAGGGGGGTATCGTCCGTGACCCCGCTGTCCACCGCGAAGTGCTGGAACGTATCATCGCGACAGCGCTGGAACTCGGCTTCAGCGTGGAAGGTCTCGTACGGTCACCGATCAGGGGGGCGGAAGGGAACATCGAATTCCTGCTACTCTTGCGGCGTGATGGAGTGACTTCGCTTGACCCGGAGTCACTCATTTCGAGTGTGTTAGGCGAGATGGAATCGGATCGATGAACGAACGTTCACGACGCGACCCCTTCCGTACACTGCGGGCAGCACTCTCCGGCGATATGCTGAGCGCTCGCTCGAATCCTGGAGTGTGGGTGGATCCGGAGCGAGAGATCCGCACGGGTATTCCAGAGATCGTCCTTGCCGAAGGGAAAACGCACGAGCAACTCGTCGCAAGTGTCACGCTCTTACTCGAACGACGAGGCCGCGTCCTGATTAGCCGATTGGCAGCACATCAGCGCGATCATTTGCTCGCCGCCTTTCCACATGTCCAGGCACGGTACACCGAGTCAGGTCGTACCGTCGTGCTGTGGCGCGAGGGCGCTGTTCCGACACCCAGCGGGGGACGAGTTGGAATTCTGACGGCTGGTGCTTCGGACCTTCCGGCAGCAGAAGAGGCTCAATTCGTCGCGGAGGAACTTGGTTGTACCGTGCGTGTCGTGCATGACGTCGGTGTCGCCGGTCTCCATCGACTAGTGCCGGCGCTTGAGGAGCTGATCGTCGCGTGGGATGCCGACGTACTCATTGTCGCCGCAGGAATGGATGGAGTTTTGCCGAGCGTCGTGGCAGGCCTTGTGGACGTTCCCGTGATCGGCTTGCCAACACCCACCGGCTACGGTTTTGGCGGCGGTGGAGTAGCAGCGTTGCAGAGTATGCTGCAGACCTGCGCTCCGGGCCTTGTCGTCGTTAATATTGACAACGGAGTCGGCGCTGGCGCGGCGGCTGCCAAGATCGCCAACCGCTGCGCTGCACTACGGCGTCAGTCTGAATCTGCTCTCATTGACTCGGCCAACACCTGAAGGCGCTGTGCAAGCTCACGATAGAATCGCGCCTCCAGCGCTCGCCAGCGTCTCGTCCCGCGGTCCTCCGCCAAGAACTCGTTGAGGAGCTCCGTCATCAAAAGATGACAGCGGTGTCGGACACGCACCTCCCACGACCGTGCTACCTGTTCCTCACGGTGCTGCTCCGGTATTCCAGCAGCGGAGCGTCGTTCACGAAGCTCAATCAGAGCTTCCGCAATTTCAGTCACCCCTTCGCGTGCAGAAGCGATTGCACGGAGAATTGGAGGAGCTGACTCTGGGGACTCGGCGATGAGTCGGTAATACGCCGAGAGATCACGGACCACATCCTCGGCTCCTGGTCGGTCGGCCTTGTTGACGACCACGATGTCAGCCAACTCCAGGACGCCGGCCTTTAGTGTCTGAATGCTGTCTCCCAATCCAGGGACAAGGACAAGGAGAACGGCATCTGCAACCTGAACAAGCGGAGAAGCTTCCTGACCAGCGCCGACCGATTCCAGGAAGATGAAATCGAAACCGTACGCATCGAGCAAGGCGAGTAAGGCCGGGAGTTGTGGAGTACCCGCTCCATAGGGATCACGCGCTGCTAGAGAACGAACAAAGACCTGCGGGTGATGCGCCGACTGGAGCATGCGGATCCGATCGCCCAAGATTGCACCACCAGACCGCGGGCTGATCGGGTCAAAGGCTAGGATCGCGACAGTCATGTTACGGTGCAGTATTTCATTCGCGAGTGCACCCAGAAGAGTACTCTTCCCAGCCCCTGGCGGACCGGCAACTGCCACGACCAGTGCTTGCCGTGACCGCTCGATATCGAGCTCATAAGCGAGTTCGGGATTCCGCTCCAGTAAGGATATTGCGCGAGCGAGTGCTGCCCGATCGCGCAGGAATACACGTTCAAGCAAGACATCCCACTGTATGATCATCGCTGTCTTATCCACTGGGTACGACATCGGGAATACGCGACTCAATAAACTGCGCAATTTCAATTAACGACGTTCCCGGACCAAAGACTTCCGCCACTCCGTGTGCCTTGAGAAAGGGGATGTCATCTTGAGGGATAATGCCACCAACAAGTATCAATGCGTCGCCTTTTCCGTGTTCGCGCAGAGCGCGGATCACTTCTGGCACAAGTTGGTTGTGCGCACCAGATAAAACACTTAACCCCACGACGTCCACATCTTCATCGACAGCGGTCTGCGCGATCGACTCGGGCGTCTGGAATAATCCTGTGTAAATGACTTCCATTCCGGCATCGCGCAGTGCACGGGCGAGGACTTTTGCCCCACGATCATGTCCGTCCAAACCAGGCTTGGCGATGAGAACACGAATTGGTCGTCGACGCATCCTTTCGAACCTCCTTGTCAGTAATGTAGGCCACGACGTAGTGGTTCATGTTCCCGAACTTTGATTGTTTGCATCTGCGTGACGCTATCCGCTGCATCGTGCAGGGCTGGACTCGCCGCGCGTCCGGTCAACACGATATCGGTCCAGGGAGCAGCCCGTTCGACGAGCTCCAGAATAGCCTTATCCTCTACCATACCTTCGTCGACTAGTGTCAGCAGACCATCCAAAATGAGGATATTGGTGACTCGGCGCAGCACGTGGTCACGGGCCTCACGGAGTGCCGCCTGCAACCGTTCCGGCGAGATAGCCGGACCGCGGAATTCTTCCGGACGCGTGCGCACGTCGATCATCCCATATTGGGAGAGTGTGACGCCTGTGAGGAACGAGACAGCGGCAACCTCACCGCGCTCACGTCCGGTCTTGAGAAACTCGATGATGTGCACGCGCAAACCATGTCCGGCACCGCGCAACGCGATGCCGAGCGCAGCATCCGAAGTGCGACGCTCGTCCCCAACTAACAGCATCATGTATCCGCGCCCATTCTGTCCTGGTTCCGCACCCATTGCGTTCCCCCGTTTCGCGCTTCCACTTCCTCGTATCCGACCGCAAGGTAGGGCCCCTCCACGGGTCGGGTGAATACGAGGTCTTGGCAACCGACTGTTTTGCTACCACCTCATTGCACCAGCGACGCTCGCTCTCTGTCGTTGTGTCCGCGTCCCCCTGCTTTACTAGCCGCAGGCTGCTGAGTGGGAGACGCCCTGCGGCAATTGTCGCTTTGACAGCGTTCAGTCAGCAAGCGAGCACTCGTCGAGACGAATACGGAGTCCGTTGAACCGATTCATCGCGGCGGCTAATCCTTCACGATGCCAAACGAGCACAGCCTGTGCTGCAACGAACGCGACATGCTCAGCGAGCGGCCGTTCTGCTGCAGGAAATGGACTCAAGACATAGGAGCGGCCCTCGTTTTTCAGCGCTGGACGCCCAATACCGACACGAAGCCGTGCAAACCGGTCGCTCCCAAGCTCACTGATCACCGACTCGACGCCATGATGACCTGCCGCGCTTCCGCCTTGTCGTAAT
>DAOTWO010000242.1:0-4824 GCA_034435855.1 Thermomicrobium sp.
GATCTTGCAGTCGAGTGGAAACGGCGTGGCCGCACGTTACGGGTTGCAACAAAGTTCCCGAATCTCACGAGGGAGTTCTTGCTTCGTAATGGCGTCCATTACTTTACGCTCGTTGAAGGGCATGGCGCACTCGAGGTCGCGCCAGCCCTCGGATATGCCGATCTCATTGCCGATCTGACCGAGACCGGTGTCACGCTCCGCGAGAACCGGCTCCGCGTTTTGGAAGGTGGCGTCATCCTCCGCGCTCAGGCGTGTCTCATCGCCAGCCGGAAATCGCTCTGCCACGCGCCTGAGAAGCTCGAGCGCGCCCGCATCGTGATCGAGCTCATCGAGGCTCGCCTTCGCTCACGGCGTTATCGCCTCATCACGGCGAACATCCGCGGCCACGACGAAGAGGACGTCGTCCGCCATGTCACTGCTCATGTTGCGACCACTGGTGAACTCGGGCCGACGGTCGCCCGCGTCTACCCGAAATCGGGAGACACTCGCTCTGGATGGTATGAGGTCACGATCATCGTTCCTGCTCACCTCTTGCTGGAAGCGGTGGATCACTTGCGGCTGGCTGGCAGTACTGGCATCACCGTGACGTCGCCTGACTACGTGTTCGATTCCCGGTCGTTGGCGTTCGAGCGGCTTTGTCGAGCGCTGGAGGAGGGAGCATGACGGGCGTGATCCGGCTTTTTGAGGATCTCCATGCTGCGCGGGCCTTCTTGGGACGTCCGCGTCAGCTGCCAAACGAGCTCCCTCATGCAGTACGCGAACGCATTCGCTCCGTGTTCGGTGCGGAGCTCTCACCGCTTGAGGTCGTCGAGCGGATCATCACAGCTGTGCGTGAAGAGGGAGACAATGCTCTCCGACGATTCACGCTCGCCTTCGACGGCATCCCCGTCGAGGACTTTCGTGTACCGGAGGATGAACTTGTCAGGGCCGCTGCCACGGTGCCTGCAGATGTGCTCACAGCACTGCGCTTCGCGCGCGACCGTATCGAGCGCTTCCACCAGCGGACGCTTCGGCGCTCCTGGATCGAGTTCGATCGCGATGGTGCGTTTGGACAGCTTGTTCGCCCTGTCGATCGTGTTGGCATCTATGTTCCAGGTGGCCGAGCGCCGCTTCCTTCCTCGTTGCTTATGACTGCTATCCCGGCACAGCTCGCTGGCGTTCGTGAGCTCATCGTCTGCACCCCACCAGGACGGGATGGGCGGATCGCACCGATCGTCGCCGCGGCAGCACATCTCCTGGGCATTCGTTCCGTCTACAGGCTCGGAGGTGCACAAGCGATCGCCGCGATGGCCTTCGGGACCGAGTCGATTCCCAAAGTGGACATCGTCGCTGGCCCAGGAAACCTCTTTGTTGTGCTCGCCAAGCGGCTCGTTTACGGCGAGGTTGGGATCGACCAGCTTCCCGGCCCCACAGAGACCCTGGTCATCGCTGATGACTCTGCCCATCCCGCACTCTGCGCAGCCGATCTCCTGGCGCAAGCCGAGCACGACCCGCTCGCCAGCGCTATTCTGATAACTACCGATCCTCGTCTCGCTCGCGCGACGATCGACGAAATTCAGCGACAGCTTGCACGTCTCGAATCGGCCGACATCGCGCGGAGTGCGCTCGAACGCAACGGAGCGATCGTCATCGTCCCCGATTTGGAGCAGGCTTTCGAATTGGCAAACCTCTTTGCGCCGGAACATCTGTGTCTGTCAATACGGGACCCCTGGCGTTATCTCGATCGCGTCCGCAACGCTGGCGGCGTGTTCCTCGGTGAAACCTCACCCGAGGTGATCGGCGACTATACTGCTGGACCAAGCCACGTCATGCCGACGGGGGCAACCGCTCGGTTCGCCTCACCGGTGACGGTCGAGACGTTTCTCAAAGTCACGAGTGTGATCGCTGTCTCGCCTGAGGCCCTGGAGCGACTCGGTGTTCCCGCCATGCAGCTGGCTCAAGCTGAAGGCCTACCAGCACATGCTGCCGCGATCGAACAGCGGCTGGAACGAGTACCGCCCCAATAATCGTCAAGATGGAGCCAGGTGGCGAAGCGCAGCAAGGATCCGCTGTTCAAGTGTTTCTGCAGCTCGGACGTCCGGCTGTGCCGCAGCCATGCGCGCCTCCTGGGCGGTGTAGCCGAGCGCTTGGAGTGCCGCCAGAAGCTCGTGGTCGAGCTCGTCCACTCCGCTCGATGGAACCAGTGACGGAAGTCGTCCACGGAGCTCCAACACGATCCGGCTTGCCGTCTTACGTCCGACTCCTGGGGCACGCGCGAGTTGGTCGACCTGTTCCTTGCGGATCCACTCCGCAATCCGTTCCGGCGGCGCCAGAGACAAGACGCTCAACGCCCCTCGTGGTCCCACCCCGCTCACCCCGAGCAACGAGAGAAAGAGTTCCAGCTCGGTTTCCGTCGCAAAACCGTAGAGAGCAGGTTCCTCTTCGCGAACCATCAGGTGGGTCACCAGCGAGATCGGCTCCCCAGGGTCACCAAGCTCCTGCAAGGTCGTCGCCGATGTCTGCACGCGAAAGATGACGCCTTGAACATCGACGAGCACTTCACCCGGTCGCTTACTCACCAGTGTGCCGCGGAGGCCTCGAATCACGTGTCGCGCTCCTCGACGAGCGGCAACTGTACGCCGTAGATGCGGTGGGCATTCTCGCCCAGCACAGCTTGGAGCTCCGACTCGGTTAGAGTCCCTTCACGCTGTACGCGCTCCAGGAAGCGTTTCTGCCGCAATACCGGATAGTCGCTCGCAAACAGCACACGCTGCGGGCCCACAAGCTCGACAACCAGGCGGAACACGCGAAACCGGTACAAGTACGTGCTCGCCGCAGAATCGTAGACGACGTTGCTTGTCACCACTGCAACTTCAGGCATCAACTCATAGAAGGGGAGTCCACCGCCCCAATGTGCCGCCACCACTGTCACATCAGGAAAGCGCTCGAGGAATCGCACAAAACGCTGTGGCCATGCGGTTCCCTTGCCAGCATAGCGGTGGCCAAGCGGCTCGCTCACGTGCGCCAGAAGAGGACGGCGTGCGGAAATACAGGTTTCAACGAGGTCACTGAGTGCCCCAGGTTCATCCCAGGCGAACCCTTGAGCATCCGCATTGAGTTCTCCAACTCCGCTCGCACCACGTTGGAAACAGCGCTCTGCTTCACTTGCTGCCTGCCGCTGATGCGGCACCACTGTTGCTAGCCATGCGATACGGCCAGCGCTCCGTTGTGCAGCCTCGGCCAGATACTCATTGTGATACGCGCAGAGTCCAGGATCCGACCAGGGAAAGCCGGCGGCAATGGAGACTGTAATTCCAGCCTCGTCCATCGAAGCGACCAGATCCTCTGCCGTTGCGAGACGGACGCGAGGATCCGAATACAGTTCGGCGAACCATCGATCTCGTTGGCAGAATTCAGCCCGTCGCTGGACGATTTCGGGAGGAAAGATATGCACGTGAGCATCAATAACGGTTCTCATCCACCGTAACCCAGGCTCAGGATCACCCCGACGATTGCAATGAACACGAGTAAGCCAATGACGATCAAGGCGACAATCCAACGATTGCCAGCCCCGTGACGTTCAGCCTCCGCTTCCAATGGGGTCGTCGCCGGCTTGAGCCACGCAACAATGGCGGAGGCGTTGTCCTGACTGCCCTGTTCGAGCGCGCGCTCAACCAACATCCGCGCTGCCCGCTCTGGTTCCGCAGACAGCGCAATCGCCGCGAGTTCCTCGTCACTCAGGACATCGTGAACACCATCCGATGTGAGGACAATGCGGTCGTCACTCATCAAACGGAGCTCGAAGACATCGACGTCCACTTTCGGGCGATAACCAAGTGCACGCGTGATGACATTCCGATAGGCACTCCCTCGCGCCTCTTCTTGTGTCAGCAGGCCTGCTTCCACCTGTTCAGCGACCAACGAATGGTCGCGAGTAATCTGCGTTGGGCGACGAGCACGAATCAGATAGGCACGGCTGTCACCGACATTTGCCACGGTCAGGTTCTCGCCGCGGATCACTGCCGCCACCAAAGTTGTCCCCATTAAGTTGGTCTGACCGTGTGGCTCCCATTCGCGGAAGATCCGCTCGTTCGCCAAACGAAACGCCTCCTCGAGCCGTTTCGCGACCTCCGTGGGCGGAACGGGTGACGCAAAGAAGTGCTCACGGAGTGTTTCCACGGCCATCTGCGCAGCAACTTCTCCTCCCCGATAGCCACCCATCCCATCGGCGACAGCGAAGAGAACGCCGCTCTCTTGCGCCTCCGGACTGGTTGGATCGACCACGAGGACCGCATCTTCGTTCTGCTCTCGAACGGGACCAGGATCGGTTGCAGCCCCTACAAGGAACGTTGTCTCACGAACTCGTGCACGGACAACCACGGCCTCAGGCCACCTTCCTCTCGTCCTTAGGCCCAAGTATGAGCCCTCGCGTCTCCTCCCGCAACACGCCACGTGCGACTGTGCACACTGCACCAATTCCTCGGCAACTGACCACTCATCTTCTGTCACGATGCTGTAACACGAGGAGCCGCCAAACAGACTACTCTAGAAGCAGCGGGAGATTCCCCGCGGGAGGGAGTGTCCAGATGGAAGCGCGGTGGCAATCGCAGCAGCGCACTGGGGAGTGGCGCGAGGACATTGTTGGTCCGTGGACGCTCCGATACTACGTCATTCAACCTGCTCCCAGCCAGTGGGTCGCAGTCGGCCTGGTGGTAACAACACAGGGGTACGTGTTTCTTACGGGTTGCAGCCAGAGCGCGTCGGATGCCCTGTCCGAGCTACGTCACCGCCTCCTCCAGCGACTCTCATCCGACGTGGTGCGGGATCGGGGCGTCACTCTGGTCG
>DAOTWO010000243.1:0-2676 GCA_034435855.1 Thermomicrobium sp.
CCAGGCCGTACCGTTCTCCTCCGCGCTGACATGGACGCGCTCCCGATCGACGAGCAGAACGATGTCCCCTATCGATCGACCCGTCCCGGCGTCATGCACGCCTGCGGTCATGATGCCCACACCACCATTCTGCTCGGTGTCGCCGAGCTCCTGCATGCCTTGCGTGATCGTTTTGCTGGCACTGTCAAGCTCATGTTCCAGCCCGCCGAGGAGGGACCCGGTGGTGCCGCCGCTATGGTTGCCGACGGTATTCTCGACGATCCTCCAGTTGATGCTGCCTTCGCCCTTCACGTCGACAGTACCCACCGGGCCGGCGAGGTCGCCATCTCACCCGGTCCCGCGACGGCCGCGGCCGATACCTTCCGCATCGTCGTGCGCGGCATCGGTGGCCACGCTGCCAAGCCCCAAACCGCGGTCGACCCGATCGTCGTTGCCGCGCAGATTGTCATCGCGCTCCAGACACTCGTGAGTCGAGAAACCAACCCGCTTGACTCAGCAGTCATCACCGTTGGCAAGCTCCACGCCGGAACGGCAACCAACATCATTCCCGACCACGCTATCCTGGAAGGCACTGTGCGGACATACTCACCCGCCGTTCGTGATCACCTCGAGCAGCGCATCGGCGAGCTGGCGTCCGGCATTGCCCGAGCCATGCGTGCTGAGGCCGAAACGGTCTACCTCCGTGGTTATCCGGCGATGCACAACGATCCCACGCTCACGACCTTAGCACGCCAAGTGGCAACAGAACTCCTGGGGCCAGAGCGCGTCTATGACCGCGAGCCGCTCATGGCAGGGGAGGACTTCGCTTTTGTGGCTCAACGTGTGCCCGTCTGCATGATCAGTCTTGGAGTGGCGAATCCGGAGCGCGGCATTATCTATCCACCGCATCACCCACGTTTCGACCTTGATGAGGATGCGTTAGCAGTTGGCGTCCGGCTCATGACTGCAATCGCCCTGCGCTATCTCGGCGCTGCGTGACGAAGGGACGGCAGCAATGCATTTAGGACCGCAGCGAGCCTCAAGCCTCCGCCAGCCGAAGAAGCAGCGACTCACACGCCGCTCATTCCTGCTCGCAACACTTGCCTTACCAGGGTGTGCCATTGGTATTCGCCGCCAGGAAAGTGGCCCACCAACCCCTCCTCGACCTCCCAGCCCATCGCCAGCAGCTACGGTGACGGCCCCCGTCATCACACCGACACCTGCTGCCACTGCAGGACCGAGCCCCACTGTCGCTTCCAGCCCGGCTACCCCTGTGCCAACGCCGACCGTGCCAACCTCCGGCCCTGTTGCCATTCGAGTCGAAACGGTACTTACCGGCCTGGAGGCACCGTGGGAGGTGGCCTTTGCCCCTGACGGCCGCCTCTTCCTGACGGAGCGGCCTGGACGAGTGCGCCTGGTAGTAAACGGTGAACTTCGTGCGGAACCAGCGCTCACGCTTCCGGTTGCCGCTGTTGGTGAGGGCGGCTTGCTGGGCCTGGCACTCCACCCAAACTTTGCCGAGACGCACTGGGTTTACCTCTATTACACCTACAGCGAGGGAAATCAGCTGTGGAACCGCGTCGTTCGCTACACGGAGTCCAATGGGCGTCTGGTCGAACCTCAGGTGATCATCGATCGTATCCCTGGTGCCTCCATCCATGATGGCGGTCGTATCGCCTTTGGCCCGGATGGGAGACTGTACATCACGACTGGTGACGCGCGGAATCCGACAGCTGCTCAGGACCGAACATCCCTCGCCGGCAAGATCCTTCGTGTGGAACCTGACGGCTCGATTCCCACTGACAACCCGTTCCCCGGCTCACCCGTCTGGAGTTATGGCCACCGCAATCCTCAGGGGCTCGCTTGGTCACCCGATGGGCGCCTCTATGCCACTGAGCACGGTCCCAGCGGTGAGCTGGGGCTGACTGCACATGACGAAGTCAACCTGATCGAGCCCGGCCGCAACTACGGCTGGCCCTTCGTTGTGGGCACTCTTGTGCGTCAGGAGCTCCCTGATGCTGTCCCACCTCTCATCGAGAGCGGAAACGACACCTGGGCACCCAGCGGTGCCACATTTGTCACTGCTGGGTGCATCCCGCAGTGGCAAGGGAACCTGCTCTTCGCCGGACTGCGAAGCCAGGCACTCTGGCGAGTTGTCCTGGCACCAGACGGCCAAACAGTTACACAGCTTGAGCCCCTCTATCGGGGCGAGTTCGGTCGTCTCCGCACCGTTGTCGAAGGCCCAGATGGCGCACTGTACGTCTTGACCAGCAACCGCGATGGCCGCGGCAGCCCACAGCGTGAAGATGATCGTCTCCTCCGCATCGTTCCTGGGTGATGCCTCTGACTTGTGGGGCACGGAGTAGAGATCAGCTTGACGCAGCAGCCACCCGAACTCCCGAAGAGTTGGTCCTCCCCCGCGGGCGCCTCCTCTCAACGAACCAAATATTCCCCAGACTCTTGCTGGTAAGCCAACGCGCTCCCTAAAGCTGTATACTGCTTTCGAAACGACGTCAGCGAACCGAATGCAATGCATCGTTGCACGAGGGCTCGCGTGGCACTGTAAGGATTGCTTTTTTAGGGAGACGCATGCTGATCTACCTACTCTACCTTGCCATCGCCCTTATCGGCCTCCTTTTTCTCGCCGTCACCTTCCTCGTCGGGGAGATCGCTGACGCCTTCGACGTCGACTCAGGC
>DAOTWO010000244.1:0-3076 GCA_034435855.1 Thermomicrobium sp.
CCCTGAGGGAGGCGGTCAAGCTCCTCTCCCTGGGCCTTCTCGGCCTTCCCTTCCTGGCCCTCCTCTTGAGGAGGGACAGGCGGGGCCTCCACGACCTCGCGGCGGGAACGCGAGTGAGGGAGGGGTGAATGGACCTCGTCGAGCTCTTGCGGGAGATGGTGGAGAGGGGAGGCTCGGACCTCATCCTGGCCTCGGGGAAGCCCCCCCTGCTCAGGGCGGGCGAGGTTCTCGTCCGACTGCGGGAGGAGAGGCTCTCCCCCGAAGAGGCGGGGAGGCTCGTGCGGGCCCTGATGACGGAGGAGCAGCAGGCCCGCCTCGAGGCCCAGAGGGAGCTGGACTTCGCCCTCACCGTCCCAGGCCTCGGGCGCTTCCGCTTCAACGCCTTCTACCAGCGGCGCACGCCCGCCATGGTGGTCCGCAGGGTGCCCTCGGCCCCGCCCGACCTCGAGGCCATCGGGCTGCCCAAGAACGTGGTGGGCCTCCTCGCGAGGCCCACGGGCCTCCTCCTCGTCTCCGGCCCCACGGGGAGCGGGAAGAGCACCGTCTTGGCCGCCATGGTGGACTGGATCAACCGCAACTACCCCCTCCACATCATCACCATCGAGGACCCCATCGAGTACCTCCACGAAGACAAAGTGGCCGCCGTGAGCCAGCGGGAGGTGGGGGTGGACACGCGGGACTTCGCCTCGGCCCTGAGGGCGGCCCTGAGGCAGAGCCCCGACGTGATCATGATCGGGGAGGTGCGGGATGCCGAGAGCGCCGCAGTCCTCCTCAGGGCGGCCCAGACGGGGCACCTCGTCCTCGCCTCCGTCCACGGGGGGAGCGCCCAAGAGACGGTGGAGCGGCTCCTCGAGATCTTCCCCGAGGAGCGGCGGGACGGGGCGAGGAGCAACCTCGCCGACGTCCTCCTCGGGGTGCTCAACCTGAGGCTCGTCAAACGGAACGGAAGGCCCCCCCTCCTCGCCCACGAGTTCCTCTTCGCCACCCCCGCGGTGCGGAGCCTCGTCCGCGAGGGCAAGGTGCACCAGGTGCGCCACCACATGATGAGCTCGGAGGAGATGTGGGTGCTGGAGAAGAACCTGGCCGAGATGGTCCGCAAGGGGCTCCTGACGGCCAAGGAGGCGGAGGAGGTCGCCAACCACAAGGGAGACTTCCTCTGGTACCTGACGGGGCTCAAGCAGGGCTGAGGCCTCGAGGCGAAAGGAAGACCCCCGCCCGGTGGGGCGGGGGCTAAAGGCGTCCTCCCCTCCTCTCACCTCTTCCTCGGGGCGATCGCCAGCACGGCGACCCCGAAGAGTTCCCCCATCAAGAGGGCCGCCCAGAAGGGCAGCCCCGAAAGGGCGAGGAGGACGGCGGCCGCCGCCCCCCAGACCACGGACCTCAGCATACTTCCTCCTCTCCAGGCGCCGCGGGCCGCGCCTAGAAGCCCAAAAACCCCGGGCTCCTCCCGCGTGGAGCCCCTCCCCGGCCCTCTCGGGCCTTCTGCCCCCGGGAGCGGGGGCGGTTACAGGCCCATTCTACCGGGGAAGCCCGCAAAGGGAAGCCCGGGGCCTCGAGGCCCCGGGCTCCTCCGGGCTCCCGCGGGGGCTCAGAGCTCGCCCTTCGCCTCCTCGAGGACCTCTTGCGCGAGCTCGGGGGTGAGGTCCTCCTCGATGAGGAGGGGGACCTCGTGCTCCTCTCTCCTCCGTCCCTCCCCCAGCTCCTCCGCGCGGGCCCCCTGGAAGGGCTTCTCCACGGCCTCCTCCGCCTGCGCCCCTTGGGCCCTCAGGGCCTCGAGGAGGGCGACGGCCTCCCGCAGTCGCTCCAGGAAGAGCTTGACCTCGGGGCGCTCGAGGTCCCTCCTCCCGAGCTTGACCCCCTTAAGGCCGAGGGCGATGGCCTTGGCGGCGTTCCTGGCGAAGCGCTTGAAGTCGGAGGGGCGCCTCACCTCGGGGAGCTCGATGACCACGGTCCTCACCTGGGGCGGGGAGGGGGTTTGGCGCGAGGCGGTCTCGCGGGCTGGGGACCCCCCGAGGAGGGCGGCTTGGAGCTCGGAGGGGATCCTCTCCCTGGGCACGAGCCCCTCCAGGAAGAAGGCGAGGAGGTGGAACCAGAAGAGGCTCCTCACCCCCCGGAAGGCCTCCTGCGCTCCGGGGAAGTCCAGAGGATAGGGCACCGGCTCCCCCGCCTCCAGGAGGGCCTCCACGTAGCCCGAGGGGTCGGGAAGCCCCTTGAAGGCCCTGGCGGCCTCCTGGGCCTCGAGGAGGGCCGCCTCCCCTCCGAGGCCCAGGACGAAGCGCCTCAGGGCCTCCCCGAGGTCGAAGGCCTCCTCCCTCTCAAGGTTCGCCGCCGCCGCCATCAGGTAGAGGCCGTAGCGGGCGTTGGGGTTCTCCGCCCAGAGGACCACCACGGGGACCTGGGAGGGCCCCTGGCCCGACTCGGCGAGGGCCTTGAGGGCGAGGAACCTGTGGTACCCATCGAGGACGGAGTAGGCGTTCCCCTTGGGCGTGACGATGAGGGGCTGGAGGAGCCCCACGGCGAGGATGCTCTCCGCGAGCCTCTTCACCCGCTCGGGCGCGGGGTCCCGGAAGGCCACCTCGGGCTCGAGGAGCGCGCTCAGGGGGACGGTCTTGTACTGCCGTCTGACCTCGAGGGAGAGCTCCGCCGCGCGGGGAAACACGTGGTAGGCATCGAGCTGCACCTTTCACCTCCTCTCTCCATGATACGCTCCACCCCCCTCTGACCTGGGCAGGAGGAGGGCCCAGCCGCCGTAGACGAACCCCCGCCTCCGGGAGAGGGCGGGCCGAAGCTCCGGAGGAGGGGGGAGGTCCGCGGGGACGAGGAGGAGGGCCCTTTCGAGCCCAGGACCGGGAACGAGGAGCGCGACCTCCTTGTCCCGGGCGTAGTAGGCGGCGGTGAAGCCCGCGGCCTCGTTCGCCGCCCGCACCTCCCGGTAGGGGAGGCTGGAGGCCACGAGGGCGAGGTAGCCCATGCTTCCCTGAAGGGCGCGGGCCTGGGGGATCCAGGGAAGGAGGAGGGTCCAGGAGAGGAGGGCGGCCAAGGGGAGGAGGCGGCAGGCCCGGGGAAGCCGCGGGAA
>DAOTWO010000245.1:0-2307 GCA_034435855.1 Thermomicrobium sp.
ACGCTGGCTCTTTTTCGCGCTGCTGACCGGACGGTATGCTGGGTCAGCCGAAACGCAGAGTGAAGAGGACTTGCGTCAACTCGACGGCATCCACAGCGGCCGCGCTTTCCGCGAGCGGCTTCAGACCATCATGACGACGGTCCTTACACCTGACTATTGGAGCGTTACGCTCCCTGCCGACTTGACGGCGACAGTGAGCTCGACCCTGCTCAAAGTCTTCCATGCTGCACAGGTGGTCTTGGATGCGCCAGTACTCTACTCGACGATCCCGGTCCGGCAGGTTCTGGATCCAACGCATGCACCACCGATCAAGCCTGTGCACGACCACCACCTCTTTCCTCGGGTCTTTCTCTCCGCACTCGGCTTCACACCACAGCAGGCGAATCAGCTGGCCAACCGCGCCTGGATCGAGTGGCGGGACAACCTGGCAATCAATGACTCACCGCCGGACGAGTACGCACCGAAGCTCGAGAGACTCTTTTCGAGAGAGCAGCTTCAGAAGATGCTGGAGTTGAACGCGCTTCCGGAGCGCTGGTATGAGTATCCCTTTGAAGAATTCCTCAGTGAGCGACGA
Source organism: Thermomicrobium sp. (assembly GCA_034435855.1). Lineage (GTDB taxonomy): Bacteria > Chloroflexota > Chloroflexia > Thermomicrobiales > Thermomicrobiaceae > Thermomicrobium. Next base: position 575 of record DAOTWO010000245.1, read on the forward strand.
CGGCGGATGACTCATCTCATCAAGCAAGCGTTCGAGCGCATCGGTCGCTAGCCTGCCAGTATGTCTATGCTGACACGAACTCTAATCCCGTCCGGGAAGGCATCGCCCGTGAGGTGGCGTTCCTCCAAGGAGGCAGGCTCGGTTGGCCATCACACGATCGGTTACTCCGGAGCGCGCACCGTCGAGCAGAGTCCGAGGAAGACCCCTTCCACAGGAGGGCTGCTCACGCACCGGCGTGTGTTCAGAGCATTGCAGGCAAGAGCACATGGTGGGGAAACGAGCTACTGCCAGAAACCATGCAAACGGGGTGGCGAGACCATGGGCTCACCACACCGATGCTGCTTCACGGCGCTGGGGATCACATAAAGGTGATATCGTCCACGTTCGGGATGGTCTCCAAGATTTCATTGTAATAGGTGCCGTCGGAGGCCTTGGCGACGCGGCAAATGTAGACGGTATGGACGGGCCCCTGTGACTCAGGATAAAAGCGGAACTCGCTGGCCGGTGCGTCAACCCGTACTGACTTGATCGCTTGGACAAATGCCTGTTTGTCCTCAATGTTGCCCTGCACCGCCTCGATCGCCTGGCGCACCACCAGTCCACCAAGATACCCGAGGTAATCGACCTGTCCGGGCTTTCGGTTGTACTCCTTCTGGAAGGTCTCGACGAACGCCTTGTTTTCTGGGAGATTGATGGATGCCGTATAGACAGTTCCGCTGACGAGCCCAACAGCCGCGTCACCCATCTCTCCCAAAATTGAGTCGTCCGTCGTAGCGCCGGAAGCGATGAGCGGAATCTAATCCTTCAGTCCGAGCTCTTCATACTGGACAACAAGGCGGATCGCATCCGAGCTGAGGCCGTGGAACTGGAAAACGGCGTCAATGTTCCCCGCCTGCTGCTGGATCCGTTGCAGGAACGGGCCGAAGTCTTGTGTACCCACTGGAGAGTAAAACTCATCGACCCAGGTGCCACCAGCCTTGGTAAAGCGTGCCTTGAAGGCCGCGAGTTCCTCCTTCCCTGCCGCATAATCGGCAGCAAAACCGAGCATCCGTTTATAGCCAAGCTTCTGGTATGCGTAGTCAGCGACGGGCGAATCGTACTGGCCGTTGGCATAGGAGACGCGGAAGATGAAGGGGCTGCGCATCTTTGGATCGCGGGTGAGCGCCTGCAGTGCTGCATTAGTGACGATGGTCGGCAGCTGGTTCTGGTGAATGTAGTCACGCAGGGCCGCTGCCTCGTTGCTGAGGGTGATACCAAGCAAGAGATGAATCTTGCGCTGCTCAACCAACTGGCGCACCTTCGCCAGAGCCTGATCGGGCTGGCCAGCGGCGTCTTCAATGATGAGCTCAAACGGGCGCCCACCAATCGCATTCCCTGCTTGCTTGAAGGCGAGCTGGATGCCCCGCAAGTTGGCTTCCCCATTCGGGCTTGCTGGGCCAGAGAGCGTGAGCAGAACTCCGATTCGCATCGGCTCTTTGCTCACCGTGGCCACGGCAGTGGGCGTCGCCGCTGCTGCTGGCGTTGGTGTAGCCGGGGCGGTCGTCGGCGTGGCTGCAGCTGGTGTTGGCGTTGCTGCTGGCGCAGCTGTGGGTGTTGGCGTTGCCTACCCACCCGCACAGACTGCCATCAGAGCCGAGACGCCAAGCGCACCGAAGGCTCGCTTCAAGAAGGCTCGTCGATCCATCCGCTGCATTGCACCCTCCTCACGTTGCACAAACTTGACCTCGCCCTTC
>DAOTWO010000246.1:0-2075 GCA_034435855.1 Thermomicrobium sp.
CATTGTCCCGGTTGTGGTACGCCGGGCGCTTGAGGCAGCGGCACAACGCGTGCAGGCGACATGACCAGGAAGAGGGGTGGACGATGGAGCGCGTACCGATCACGGTGACAGTCAACGGCCTACGCATCTCGGCCGTGGTCGAACCGCGAATGACGCTGGCGGACTTCCTACGCGAGGAACTGGGGTTGACGGGGACGAAGTTGGGTTGTGAGCACGGCGTCTGCGGTAGCTGCACAGTGCTCTGGGACGGCGCCGCTGTCCGCTCCTGCCTGGTGCTGGCCGCGCAGGCTGACGGAGCCACCATCACGACGATCGAAGGGCTCGCGACTGATGGAACGCTCCATCCTGTGCAACAGGCTTTCTGGGAAGCGCACGCTTTGCAGTGCGGCTTTTGCACTCCTGGGATGGTGCTTACTGCTGTCGCACTCCTCGCCGAGAACCCCAATCCAAGCGAGGAGGAGATTCGTGAGGCGTTGAGCGGGAACCTTTGCCGCTGCACGGGATACCAGAACATCGTGCGGGCAGTCCAGCTCGCGGCACGGCACGAGCGAGCCGATACCTGACGAGAGGGGGACAGCCATGTCGCTCCAGATTCTGCCGCGTGGCAAATGGGTGGGAGCTCGCGTCAAGCGGGTAGAGGACCCACGATTCCTGACCGGAGAGGCCCGATATCTGGCCGATCTCCAGATTCCGGGCACTGTCCATGCCGCCTTTGTGCGCTCACCGTACGGGCACGCACGGATCCGACGGATCGACACGAGCGCAGCTCGCGCACTACCAGGAGTGCTTGCCGTTTTTACCGCTGAAGACGTAGCAACACTGCCCCCGCTGGCCAGCGGCTTACCAATCGAGGGGCTGAAGCCCACGCCACAGACCGTCTTGGCCAAGGACAAGGTGCGGTTCGTCGGCGAGGCAGTGGCGGTTATTGTGGCGGAAAATCGGTACATTGCCGAGGACGCGGCCGAACTCGTCGCGGTCGACTACGAGCCACTACCAGCGGTGACCGATGCTGAGCGCGCAATGGCGCCAGACGCGCCACTCCTGCACGAGGACCTTGGGACGAACGTGGTCTACCAAAAAGTCACAACCCTCGGCGATGTCGATTCTGTCTTTGCCCAGGCGGACCGTATCTTCCGACGCCGCTTCCATACCAATCGCTTCGTCGCAGCGCCCATGGAGACACGTGGCTGCCTTTCAGTCTATGAGCGGTCGAGTGGGCACTTGACCTTCTACTCGTCGACGCAGATGCCGCACATGTTGCGGCTCTTCCTCTCGCTTTTCCTGGGGATTCCTGAGCACAAGGTCCGGGTCATCTCGCCAGAGGTCGGCGGCGGCTTTGGGCAAAAGATGACGATCTATCCCGAGGAAGTGGTGATCGCCTACCTGGGCAAGGTACTCGGTCGACCAGTCAAGTGGGTAGAGGATCGGCGGGAAAACCTGGCAGCAGCCACGCACGCCAAGGAGCAGATCATCGAGCTCGAGGCAGCTGTGCGCAACGACGGGAAGGTGCTCGGGCTGAAGGCCCGCCTCATCGGTGACGGTGGTGCCTACTCGTTCAACACGGCAAGTGCCCTCATCGAACCGCTGGCAGCAGCGGGCATCATTCCCGGCGTCTACGACATTCAGGCATACCAGCATGAGGTGATCGCCGTCTGCACCAACAAGGCCCCGGTCGGCGCCTTCCGGGCAGTGGGTTGGACAGCCGCGCAGACGGCGCGAGAACTGTTCTTCGACGAGATTGCCCGAGAACTCGGGCTCGATCCAGCCGAATTCCGGCGCCGCAACGTCATTACCAGCGACCAATTCCCCTACACCACGATTACCGGTATGGTCTACGATAGTGGAAGTTACCAGGAATCGCTCGAACGAGCGCTGGAACTCGTCGGGTACGAGGAGTTGCGGCGTCGGCAAGCGGAGCTCCGACAGCAGGGTCGGCACCTGGGCATTGGCATTAGCCTCTACGTTGAACCGACAGCCTGGGGCTCTGAGATCGCGCTCCAGGCGGGCTTCCCATTCCCGTCACACGACAATGCGACGGTGACAATCGATCCCACCGGCAAAGTCCGCGTGGCCGT
>DAOTWO010000247.1:0-5628 GCA_034435855.1 Thermomicrobium sp.
CGAAGAGGCAGACGGTCTCGCGCCAGGCCTGCTGCTCATCCCGCCAGTTGGTGAACTCCGGCGGGACGACCGGATAGACCCGCGCTCCCGTCGGATTGTTGTACAAAAGGTCCTGGATGTTCGGTGCTCGGTCGAGCACCTCTTGGAGGTTCCGCGCTATCGTGGTACCCTCCTTCTGTCACTCAAACCACATCTCACATGTTTCGAAGTGACCCCGTTGTGCCCCTTCAGTCTTAAGGGATGACCGACGCTGGATTAGGAAACTCCGAGGATATTCCCGTTCTCATCGATATCAATGGTGCCGGCTCGTGGGTTTCGACCCAGGCCTGGCATGGTCTGGATATCACCGAGGAGTACGACCACATATCCGGCTCCCGCGAACAACCGGAGTTCGCGCACCTCGACGGTGAACCCTTCGGGGCGACCAAGGAGGTTCGGATCGGCGCTGAGCGAGGTTGGCGTCTTCGCCATGCAAATTGGCAGCCGATCGTAGCCGAGTCGCCGAAGGTCCTCCAGTTGGCGCCGAGCTGTCGCTGTAAAGTGGACACCCCCTGCACCGTAGAGTGTGCGTGCCACTGCCTCAACCTTCCGCTCGCGTGGCCACTCGAGGTCGTAGATGGGGTCGAAGAACGGCTCGGTGTTGGCTGCGCGAAGAACAGCCTGCGCCAGCTCGACGCCTCCCTCGCCACCACGCGTGTAGACCTCGACCACGGCAGCATCGTGAGCTCCCGCATCGATTGCTGTTTTACCGAGTAGCTCAAGTTCCCGCGGTGAGTCGGTCGGAAAGCGGTTGATCGCGACAACCGCTGGCACGCCAAAGGTGCGAAGGTTCTCGATGTGCTTGACCAGATTCGGCAAGCCGGCTTGGAGTGCGGCGAGATCTTCGCCACCCTCTTCGATCTCGCGGACGCTTTTCCCTCCTTGCACTTTGAGTGCGCGGACCGAGGCAACGAGTACAGCAGCGTGCGGGGCGAGGCCACTGGAGCGGCACTTAATGTGAAAGAACTTCTCGGCGCCAAGGTCTGTGCCGAAACCTGCCTCCGTCACAACCACGTCACCCAGGCGTGTCGCGAGAATGTCTGCTACGACTGACGACGTACCGGTGGCGATGTTGCCGAAGGGACCAGCATGCACAAAAGCAGCTGTTCCCTCGCTCGTCTGGACCAGGTTTGGCTTGAGGGCATCGACGAGGAGGGCGGCCATCGCTCCGGCGCCTCCGAGTTCCTCAGCAGTGACTGGTTTCCCATCGCATGTACGACCGACGACGATGCGGCCGAGCCGTTCGCGCAATTCACGATAGTCCCGGGCAAGGGCAAGAATAGCCATCACCTCTGAAGCGGGCGTGATGTCAAAGCGGGAGACGCGGACACTCCGATTTGTCTCGCCGAGACCGATGATAAGCTGACGGAGTGCCCGATCACTTAAGTCGATCACGCGAGGCCAAGTGATACTGCGCGGGTCGATCGGTAGACGGTCTTGATAGAGGGCGTTGTCTACTAAGGCAGCGAGGAGGTTGTGGGCGACGGTCACGGCGTGGTTGTCGCCTGTGAAGTGGAGTGCCAGATCGGGGAATGGGTGGAGCTGTGCGGCTCCGCCGCCCGCTCCGGCTCCTTTCGTGCCAAAAACTGGTCCCATCGAGGACTGGCGGACGGTCACAATTGAACGAAGACCTAGCCGTCCAAAGGCCTGTCCAAGACCAACTGAGACTGTTGTCTTCCCCTCGCCGAAGGGGGTAGGAGTGATTCCAGTTACCAGAACGTAGCGAGCGCGAGCTGTACTGAGCCGACGAAGCACATCGAGCCGAATCTTTGCTTTGAAGGGACCGTACAGTTCTAGTTCCTCGGGGAGGAGACCGAGTTCTTCGGCGATCTCACTGACCGGCCGCAGCTGCTTCAGCTGCGTTCCGCTCATGCGGTCGCTCCTTCCTGTCCACAACCCAGACTCTCACGGCGAGCAAGGATCCAGTGTACAACACTCTCAACGCTGTTGAAGCTGCTCCAGTGAACACCAACGATGCCAGCGTGAGCCGCGGGTGGTCGTCGCGCGAGTCCGTCCAAAAGGTCGCCAGGGTCGTACCGAAGGCCTCCAGTGAGGAGGCGTCCGACCAGACCTCGTTGCTTCTCAAGGTATCGGAGCGAGGTGCCGAGACCGAGACGCATTCCGATGCGGATCAAACGGTCGAGTCGCAGTGTCCCTGGTAGGCACAGGTAGACGGGAAGAGTGAATCCGCGAGCACGTGACCGCATGAGCCAACTGAGCAATGCATCGGGATCGAAGACGATCTGGGTCGTCGCATAGTGTGCGTAGGTTTGCTTGGCGAGAAGATCTGCTTCCAGCACATCATTCGGTATATGCGGATGACCTTCCGGATACGCTGTGATGCCGATGCGTGTTGGGGGCGGCTCAAGTTCGATTAGTGTTTGGAGGAACGCCAGCGAGTTGGGAAACTCACCGGATGGACGCTCTTGGTCTCCGCCGACAATAAAGACTTCGTCAATACCGGCGGTGGTGTACTGGTGCCACAACTGAGCAAGCTGGGAACGATCACAAAGTGCACGCGTAGCGAGGTGAGGCACGACGCGATACCCTTCACGCCGCAAGGCGAGGGCTGTCTGGAGCGTGCCTTCCACCCCGTGGGCTGGTGAACTCGTGATGGTGAGAGTCGCGTTTCGGGGAACAAGGGAGGTAACCTTGGAGAGATCGACATTCGGGAGAACCTCGATACGGAGCTCGCGGAGGAGACTACAGAGAAATCGTGTGTCGATCTGTGCTTCTCTACTCACGAGGGAGCTGGGCACATCAGTCATGACCCAACCCTTTCATTCCTAGCGTGCCGCACTGGCTGATCCTCCCGTCGCTGACTACACATTCGTCTCGCGGACTGCCGAACTCACACACGGCGACTCACCTCGAGGCTTTATTTCATTTCTATAGTAATCGGTCTAGAGTCTTTTCGCAAGCCCTAAACTGATCGTCGGGGTGGCAAATCGGCCTAATGGGTTGGAATCACCTGGCAGGATGGCGACTGATCCGAGTGAAGGTGCATGATTCTCGGCGCCGTGGACCCCCGTTGAGACTTGCCGATCTGGGTGACGGTCGGAGATACTTGGAATGAGGGTGGATCGGGCCCGGTGGCCCGCACGGTCTTCAAAACCGGTGGGCGGGGTGACGAGCCTCGCCGGTGGGTTCGACTCCCATGCGCCCTCGGATCGAACCTGGACCCTGCTCTGGTGGGGTCAAACTGGGGTCAGCTCCCATCCCTAAACAACCCCCGCCGGGACGTTTGCTTACCTCGACCCTGGTCCGATCGTAGGAGGCTACTTGTGGCTTGTCAAGCCTCCCTCAATCTCGTTGCTCTGGCTCCCGGTAGGCTGCCCAGTAGACCAGGCATGGTGGTCAACTGGGGTCACCCGCAACGTGGACAACAGGGCCAGGAAGTCGCACAGGCGCAGCAGGACGATATCGTCATTGTGTGGTTGTCGCCATTCGTGGAGCACGACCACTGGCACTCGCCCACGAGCACTACGGACGGCCTGGCGGACTGCGGCGTGCAACCAGCGTGGCAGTTGCTTACGGGATTTCACCTCGACGCTCAAGTACGGGTGGTCGACGTCTGGTTGCCCAGCACGGCCGGAGACAGGGACTCGTTGCCCGCCAAGTCGCCTGGCAATGGCTCGCTCAACCCTTTTCCACGCCACCATCGCCGATCTCCTGAGGCCACTCTAACGTGACTTGGATAGGGTAGGCACGGCCACATGTCGAACACGTCCATGGCGTGGACTGCGTGGCCGATTCATGCGGCCAACGAAATTGGAGTCGAACCCGTGCTGGATTGCCCCATCCGCAGACCTCGCAATTTCCCCGACCAATCCGCCGTTCTAGTCTTTGAACACGATCTCGCAGTCCCATCCGTCACCTCCCAAGCTTCTGTTCGAGCGCCTCAATGCGCTGCTCTAGGTCGACCAGTTGTTCGACTTTGATGCTGAGTTCGAGCAGTGTTGTCGCTGCCCGGAGCCGGGTACTCGGTGTTACCGCATGACGCATCAGGTCGACCAGGGTGTCAATGGCCTCACTAGCGCAGTGTTGCAGTTTGCGAGACAACTCGCTCCAGCGCTCTTGCTCAAGTTCCCGGAGCGCTTGCTGAACCGCTGGTCGCTGCAGCCACCTGTAAACCGTCTTTCTGCCAACACCCAACCTTTGGGCCGCCTCCGTCAACGTCGTGCCGGCCAAAAGAAGTTCGACGAGGCGTCTCTGCCGCATGGTCAACGAGTCACTTCGAGTCACTTTGCGCCACCCCCTTTCTGCCTAATGCATCCGTCCTCGTCCACCACCATTCCCCCGGAGGTCGGCATTTGCAGCGAATTTGCAACCACCCTGGTCGGTCCGTGGTTCGCAGCTCGTAGACACTGCGGCACACCGGACACCGTGGTCCTTCGTCGCTGGTGATGGGGCCAGGGTCCTCGTGGCCAGGAACTGCCTCGTGGTCTGCGGTGACCAGGTTGCTCTGGTGGGTAGGCAAAGCGTCGCCACTGGTAGAGCGTGGTTCATGATCGGGAGTCTTGTCACCGGAAGTACCCTGGTCAGCAGTCCGCAACCGATGACCACGGACTCGGCAGGCCGAGCTGCAGTAGCGAGGTGGCCGACCAGTGCCACACCACGCCAACCGTGCCCCACAGACCTCGCAGCTGAGTGGGGGAGTTTCGTTACAGGGACTTTCGTTACATGGTCGACTTTCGTTACACGACGGAGTTCCGTTACAGGGACTTTCGTTACACGACGGACTTTCGTTACATTCCGCATCGTGGTGCGGAATGTAACGAAAGTCGGGGTCAGTAGTTTTCGTTTCTCCCACAGAAGAGTTCTCTGTGGGAGAAACGAATTGGCCAGGACTTTCGTTACAATCGGCGTCACGATGCGGATTGTAACGAAACTCCCCGGGACGTGGACTTTCGTTACACGACGGAGTTTCGTTACAGGCGCCATTTTTGGCGTCGGGAAGCGGAATGTAACGAAAGTCCCCGTTTTCGGGGTCATCGTTAACGTTAACGCCCATATACGTTGTTAACGTTAACGATGGGTCGTCGCTTTGGTCTGGGGGGGACCAGAGATACTCACGACCAACTGTCCCGACCACCTGGACCCGGCCAAGCCCTTTGAGGCGTGAGAGCTTGGCCTTGACACTCCCAGGGTTTGCCTCCAGCTGGTCGGCAATCTCCTGAGCGGTGAGAGGACCATGAGCCTCAAGAGTGGCCAGAATTCGACTCTCGAGGGAAGCTCGCTCTAGGAGGACCGAACTGGTGACTGGAACAACCGACGCCTCGATGCGTTCCTCCTCGAACGCAAGTTTGACACCAATCTCCCCCTGCAGTGGTCCCAAGTTGTTCTTCGTGTTGCGCACGATGAGCCAAGCTTCTCCGGGTTGTGAGGTCACACACTCGACTTGCCAAATGACTCGGCTCAAATTGAACTTGTAGACCGACCCAAAGGGAGCCTTTTCTCGGTAATCCTGGCCAGCCTGGAGTTTCGACTGGTGATCAATCAGGACCAGTCCGCCTGGGTTTAGAAGGCGTAGGCGCTGGAACAATTGCACGACCGGCAATGCTTTCTCGTGTTCGATCTCAACCGCAG
>DAOTWO010000248.1:0-2652 GCA_034435855.1 Thermomicrobium sp.
CTCGTGCGGATGTCGCTCTTCCTGGTCGTAAAGCGCAGCGATGGGCTTGACGACCGTCTCAGCGAAGCGACGCGCCCGAGTCTGGAGCTCCGCCTGCTCGGGTGTCAGCGTAAAGTCCATGTGAACCTCCCCCATGAATGCTCCTGCCACCCGCTCATGATTTAGGCATAGAGTCACATCCATGTCGAACTCGCCGCGTCGATCCACTTCGACGCCAACTCACCCTGCATTGCCCGACTGGTCGTCCACGTTCAACACTTCTGCCGGATCGGATCCGTGGTGCGATAGGGTGTCCCCGTGCAAGGCAACTTCTCTCACACACCATTGTCTCTCGGCTTGAGAACATCCCTCACGTGTCAGAATCTTTGGCGTCTCCAGCAGCACGACGCTCCACTGTGCAGCGAGGACACGCCCTGCATCGCTGCCACATGGTAAGGTCGGACGATCACCCGCAGCCTGCTCCCACACGGTACGATTCGGCTGACAGAGTGGTCGAGCAATACCGCCACCGGAGAACGGAGGACAGCCATGACCCAGCCGACCATCGAAGTCCAGATCGGCGACATCACGACGGTCGATTCAGAAGCCATTGTGAATGCCGCGAATAATCAACTGTGGATGGGGTCAGGCGTGGCTGGTGCCATCAAGCGTGCTGGGGGTGAAGAGATCGAGCGCGAGGCAGTGGCCCAAGGCCCCATCCGTGTGGGAGAGGCAGTCGTCACCAGCGCCGGTCGCTTGCCCTACCGCGCCGTGATCCACGCTGCAGCAATGGGCTACGCAGACGACGGCTCGCTGATCCCCGCCACTGCGGAGCACGTCTACGCCGCAACCCGTGCCGCACTGACGCGCTGCGCAGAACGAGGCTTGCGCTCTGTTGCCTTCCCAGCTCTCGGCACCGGCGTCGGCGGGCTCGACCTGGCTACCTGCGCTCAGGCCATGGTCCGCGCCGTGCACGACCACGCTGCCAGCGGCGCAGGCCTCCCTCAGCGCATCGTCTTCGTGGTGCGCAATGAGGAGGCAGCTGAGGCCTTCCGCCAGGCAGTCGCTTCATGATCCGGGCACCCGTACGTACTTTGCCCAAGGTCCCACACTCAGTATGATGCCGCCGAATGGCAGGAGAGAGGCTCGAACGAGCAAGGAGGTGCCATGCAACAGTTTCGCATCGCTGTGATTCCAGGGGACGGCGTAGGTAAGGAGGTCATCCCTGCCGGCCAACGCGTTCTGGAAGCAGCCGTGGCTGGCCAGGCGGTACTCACCTGGCAGGTCTTTCCCTGGGGATCCGATTACTACCGCGCCACCGGCGCCATGATGCCCCCTGACGGACTTGATCAACTCCGCCAGTTCGATGCCATCTACCTCGGCGCAGTCGGCGACCCCCCGCGCATCCCAGACCACGTCACGCTCTGGGGCCTCCTTCTGCCCATCCGCAAGCGCTTCGACCTGTTCGTCAATGTCCGTCCCATCCGGCTCCTCCCCGGCATCCGCGGACCACTCCGCGACAAGGGTCCACAGGACATCGACATGGTCTTCATCCGTGAGAACACCGAGGGCGAGTACGCCGGTGTCGGTGGACGCGTCCATGAAGGAACACCTCACGAGGTCGCTCTCGAAACCGCTGTCTTCTCCCGCTTCAACGTCCAGCGGGTGGTCCGCTACGCCTTCGAGCTTGCCCGCACGCGACGCAAGCATCTGACCAGCATCACCAAGTCCAACGCCCAGCGCTTCGGAATGGTGCTCTGGGATGAGGTCGTCCGCGAGGTCGCACGTGACTACCCCGACGTCACCGTCACGTCCCTGCTCGTCGATGCCGCAGCTGCCCTCATGGTCCGAGCTCCAGAGCGCTTCGATGTCGTCGTGGGGAGTAACCTCTTTGCTGACATCCTCACCGATCTTGGCGGTGCTCTCATGGGAAGCTTGGGCCTGCCACCCAGTGCTAACCTCGCCTTCGATCGACGGTACCCCTCCCTCTTTGAGCCGGTGCATGGCAGTGCCCCCGACATCGCAGGGAGGGGGATCGCCAACCCCATCGGTTCCATCTGGGCCGGCGCGATGATGCTCGAGCACCTCGGACTCCACACCGCAGCAGCGCGCATCATGCGGGCACTCGAGCGGCTAACCCAGGAAGGGAAGGTCTTAACGCCAGACTTGGGTGGAAATGCAACAACCGACCAGGTCGCCGAGCGGGTCATCGAGCTGCTCATGGGCTAGGACCCCACCACAACACAGACGTGCGGCGGCGGGGAACGGAGTGAGCCGGATCACAGCGGCAACTTCTGGAAGCAGCGTCTTGTGCATCGGCTGGATGTTTGCGCCGAATACCGGGTCGACCCGCGCAAGAGATGCCATCCCAAGCAGGACAGCCCCGCCCCGTACCAGTAGCGGCAACGCTTCCGTGAAACTGGGTGGAACCTGGAAGTACATGCCCTATTCGGTCCACTCACCTGTGACGTTGTACTGATGATTCACTGGTGATGAACGCAGCTCCGCCCACCTCGCCTCAGCACCGATCTGCTCGTCATCGAACGCCGGTGCGGCGAACTCTACCGATCCCAAGTGCACGGGCGCAAAGGGGCCGTCATGATGGCGATCTCGGCCATCGACTGCGCTCTTTGGGATCTGCTTCGGTGCTGGGAAGACGCTTCAGTTCACCGA
>DAOTWO010000249.1:0-30332 GCA_034435855.1 Thermomicrobium sp.
GGGCGACGCTGGGGCAGATTTGTGGGCGGCTGCGGCAGGTGTGGGGGGAGTACCGGCCGCGATTCTCGGCGTGGCATGGCCCGCGTGCGGTACGAATAGGAGCCTGCGCGTGTCGGATCCATCATTGTCCGATGCCGGAGTGACGGTCGGTTACGGTGTAGGTGAACGCCTGTTCCGTTGTGCAGTCTGATGGATTCACGGTGCCCCTACTCCTGACGATGCTGGTCAGGAGCAGAACCAGTGCAGGCTGGGGGGAACCGCCGCTCGTTGTAGCTTTGCCCTTGGAACGGTGCTGGGCCGCTGCAGCAAGATCCGGTAGGCAGTTCGTCTCGCGAGCTCCTCGGAGAGTCCATTCATGGTGCTCCGCGCGGCGCACTCCTTGAGAAATGCTTCGACTCTGCTCGGTACAGAGGTTGCTCGTCATTTGGTACGCTCCGTCGGCATGCGGCGTGCAAAGAGGAGCGCCAACGTGCCAAAGAGAAGGGCCAGCTCTGTCGTTCCTGGCGGGAGACCCACAGGAGGCAGCGGACCGAGCCAGAGGAGGTCACTACTCCAGGCAAAGCGCCAAAGCCAGAGAGAGACGGGACCGCTCATGCCCAGGGCAGCGAGTCCTACGGCCAACAAGGAGAGCACGGACAACGGTGTCCCCTGCCAGAGGAGAAAGGCGTTCGTGCTGGCCAGGAGGGAGAGGAGCCCGGAGACGAGGGCAACAAGCCACTCGGGCCATGCAGCAGTTGGACGAATCCAGGACGGTGCCGTAAGGAGCCAGCCGCACCACGCTGCAAGCCAGCAGGCCCAGCCAAGAGTGATGAGGGCGGTGAGACGCTGTGCCACCCTGAGAGCCATTCCCATGTGTCTCGCTCACCGGTCATGCACGGATACGGGCGTGCCGGGGGGTGTCTTCTTACCTACGCCCCAAGCTGCAGAGAGGAATGCGTGGAGCGCCAGCACGAGCTGGCTCCACAGGCCCCAAGCCAGCCAGCCAAGCCAGTCCCGCCAGCTGAGCGGCCGAATGAGGAAGTTACGGACCCAGTCCCAGGTGAGGAGTGGTGCAAAGACGCCGTCCCAGCTGCCGGTGCGGAAACTGCTCACGAGCGTGACGGCCAACCAGCTCAGCGCAGGACTCGCGAAGACGAGCAGGCTAAGCACGCCAAGACCGACCCAGAAACCGCGCGACCGGACACTTCGCCATCGTGCGACTGTGGTCAGGAACGGCGCGACCCCGAGTACAGCAAACCAGAGGGCGATGAGTCGAAGGTCAGTATCGCCACGTGGTCCGCGGAGCCAGGTGAACAGGAGGCCAACGGCCCAACCCCACAGCCATGCGGCCCATGCTCCAATGAGGAGCGTGAGAAAGTGAGAACCCCTTGAGACGAACTGCATGGCTCTCCCTCCTTCCTACCTGCTCTAAGAGATAATCTGGATCCCAAACCAGAAGGTTTCACCGCCGGCAGGGCCAACCGCTTGAACGCCAACTCGGTAGGTTCCGGGTGCTCGCGGGAGAATCCAAAAGGAATGGCGGACGAGTTTGCCCTGTTGTACGAACACCGTTGGTCCGAGTGGCTCCAGGTGGCGGTCTTCAAGCACAAGACTCACTCTCACCAGCGGCGGAGAGATCGAGGAGCGATTCCAGGCAAGGACTGAGAGACGAAAAGGTTTGCCCTCTGTGAGTGGTCCTTGGGGAAGGCTGACGCTAACGCGATATGTGGGAGATGAGGTGGGCAGAGCGGCGAATCCTCCTCGTAGCACGTGGAGCGAGCGCAGGGACAAGAAGCCCTCACGTGCATAAACCAGGGTGAGGGTACAAGGCTTATGCCCCCAAAGATCTGGTGTGATGTTGCGAACAGTGATCCGCAGATGCTTTTCCATGACGTAGCCGACACGAATACCAGAAAACAAGTCAAGCGTATCCCAAGTGATGACTGGTTGTCCTGCTCGATCCCGGAGCAGTCGCAGGCGGAGATGAGTGGCGCTCCAGCCATGACAATCGTCCCAGAGTCGGAGTTCGCCAACAGGGCCCGTGATGCTCAGCTCTAGCTCGTACTCGAGCCAGAACAGGTGCATCGAGGAAGCCTCGAACGGCGGTCTTCGGCTGACGGTTCCCAGAACATACCGACCGGTTGCTGGAGCATCGATGTGGAGAGGAGCGTCGAGCGACCAGATGAGGTCGCTCGACGCTGACTCAGCATGGAAAAATGCTGCCTGTGAAGACAGGAAGGCCAAGATGAGCAGGAGGGAGGTCGTTTCTCCCCCTCCTCCACCATGAAACAGCGATTTCTTCAGGGAGCCGAGAATCTCATGGAATGCTAACAAACGTTGCATAACCGTTGTTTAGGTAATAGTGGTTAGATGCCCATCGCCCAGAAGGCCAGCTGTCATTATTGGCGAGCCAATACGCGTCTTCACTCACCGAATAGCCTCGACTTCGGAGACGCGCGGCGAACCACTCTTCAGCTGTTTCGCTCCAACCGAATTGAGCGGATGGCCAGCCTTCGTCGACGTCGATGTGGGTCGTGGCAAGGACATATCGTCCCCAACTCGTGTTGTAGTAGTAATCGGTTGCTGGAGGAGCGTAGAAACGCATATGGTAGTAGTCCCAGCGCCCAGGTTGACCTGCTCCATCAAACTGGGCTTTCAAGCCGCTGTCGCTATCCCAGACCCAGCCAGCACCGTCGTTGCCCCGATGGTACATCGGTGATCCGACCAGACTGAGCCCGACGGCGCTTTTCGCACTGTTGACTGAAGCGTTTTGCCGAAAGATGACAGTCACCGGCCAGTCTACGTTGTTGGAGCAGGCGCAGGAGGTCGAGAGGTTATCCCAGTTGTAGAACTGGTCGCCTCCGACGCTGATCGTCGTAAAAGTGCTCGTGGAACCTGCTTGCCCAGTCGCCAAGCCGAGCGTGAAGAAGAGAGCCATTGTCCAACCAAGGATCGCTAGCCGAAGCAGCATCATTCGACCCTCCTCACCGCCCAGAGCCGATGAAAAGGTATGCTTCCCCCCGTTCCAGGTCCACTATCAGGGTGAGTCCACTTTCGAACGTAATGCCTCCCTCCGCTTCGATTCGGGCAAGCTCATTTGGATCTGTGGCTTTAAGCCACTCGCGGAAGGTGGTGACAGTTGGTGGCCACGGTGCTGTACCGGCTCCCCAAGGCTCGAGCAGAGGTGTCTCAAGCGGAACCGTGACAGGACGTGACAGTGTGAGGTCGACCAGGGCAGCCTTGCCCGTGAGCTGCCACCAAATACCGGTCACGCGAAACTCCTGGCCGGCAAGCAGTTGCTCCAGCCACGTGGTCTGCTGGACAATTGTCATGATTCGTGAGCGTTCCGGCTCGTGGACATAATCAGGAAGTTCCGCCGGATCTTCGGGCTCATAGGCCGGGAATGGCGTCGGCTCGAACCAGCGGAGCTCGTACTCCGGCAGGCGAAAGGCCGCCCAAATACCCCCGACGTGACGAAACGTTGCGGTATAGCTCCGTCCTGATCGGTCGAGCCACTCCGCACGGATCCGTTGCGGAGTCGTAAAGTCGAACTGGATGTAGACGCCATCCAGCTGGGTTGGCAGTGTGCCAGATTCATTGGCAACGCCGACAACAATACCGCGAATGTGTTCCTCAGGGATCTGTCTCAACGCTGCAGCGATACGCGGGTGAAAACGAGCGGTCTCAATCGCTGTCTGCTGAACAGTGCCTGGGATCTCTGGTACTGCCTGGATGGGAATATTGGCGAGCACACGGTGCTGCCTGAGTCCGGCCCATACCCCGGACAGAAAGGCACTGGCGAGCAGCACCGCGACAAGAATGGGGGTCATCCATCGTCGCAATCGCTGCTGCATGAGTGACCTCCTTCCTTGACAGTGGTTGCTGCTATCGCCAATGTAGCAAAAAAAAGCCAAAATCAAGTCACCTGCCGTGAGTCGAGAAAGTCAATCTCGGCGGAATAGAGCGGGGCTCCTGACAGGGGCTCCCGCCCCGATGACATGATCGCTGTTTGAAGGAGAGCACACTGTGTTCTGGAATGATCTCGCCCAGCGCCCAACAATTGCGCTGTGCTCTCGCCCCCTTTGACGTCTTGCGAATGTCCATCCAGAGCATCCGGCACCTCCACGTGAGGTGAGATGCGGAGGAGTCAGGCGGTTGCGCCGAATGAGGTAGTTGTGGGACACCTCGTTCCTGTTGCGACGTACAGGTAGTGTCTGAGCTGCTGGCGTCGGTCCCTTTGGTGGATTGATGCCGAAATAGATTGCCCAGGATCAGCGAGACTTGCTTTGGGAGAGGGACTGTCACAGCGGTGATTATTGGTCACCAAAGACATCTGGACGACGACGGCGAGCCTGCTCTCTGCGGCGCAACGAAAGCACGCGGGATTCGATGGACGTCGGTTGTGGCCGGCAGGATGAGCACGTGTTGGAGCGCATCACACTACAGACGTGTCCGGACAGTCTGTACGAACAGCGGCGGTAGTAGACAGAAGGTGCTTGCGCGGTGGGGTGTCCGTGCATATGCTTGTGGACAACTGTGGGGGAAGGTGGGGATAAGTGGGGGCTCCTGTGGAAAAGTACCCGGCGATCGTTCCCCCGCAGGTCTGAGCGACGAGGGCAGCAGTCGTGTTCCTCGGGCGATACACCCACGCGATCGACGAGAAAGGGCGGCTGGCCATTCCGGCTCGCTTCCGCGAGGCGTTTCGTGGTCAAGGGGTACTCACGCGCGGGATCGATCGCTGTCTTACGCTCTACCCAATGGCCTCCTGGCAGCCGCTGGCCGAGAAAGTGTCCTCACTCTCCATCAGCGACCCGGACGCGCGCGCATTTCGTCGTATGGTCTTTGCTGAGGCGACAATCGTCGAGTTCGACCGTCAGGGGCGCATTCTCATCCCACCCGAACTCCGGGAGTACGCCGGGCTCGACCGTGAAGCCATCGTCGTGGGAGTGCACTCCTATATCGAAATCTGGAGCCCGGAGGGATGGGCTACGCAGGCCGAACTTCTGGCAGCTGAGGGCCCATCGATCGCTCAGCGCCTGGCGAGCCTGATCTGATGC
Organism: Thermomicrobium sp.; assembly: GCA_034435855.1. Classification (GTDB taxonomy): domain Bacteria; phylum Chloroflexota; class Chloroflexia; order Thermomicrobiales; family Thermomicrobiaceae; genus Thermomicrobium. The sequence continues at coordinate 5,037 of DAOTWO010000249.1, forward strand.
CGAACGGAGCCGGGCAAGCCATGCCCGAAAACGCTCTTCCCCTCGCAGACAAGTCGGCGTCGATGACGATCCATGAGCCGGTACTCTTGCACGAGGTGTTGACCTACTTGGCACCGCGTCCCGGCGGACGCTATATCGATGGCACGTTCGGAGGCGGCGGCCACGCTCGTGCCATCCTCGAAGCGAGTGCGCCGGATGGTCGTCTGCTTGCCCTGGACGCTGATCCAGCGGCTGTCGAGCGTGCTCAAGCCCTTGCCGCGCGATACTCTGGTCGGCTCATTCCTTGTCACGGAAATTTCCGTGAACTGGCGCGATTGGCCCGTCAATACGGGTTCGATGCAGTCGACGGGATACTCTTCGACCTTGGCCTGTCTTCCGACCAGCTTGCCGACCCGCGGCGCGGGTTTTCGTTCCAACTCCCTGGCCCCCTCGATATGCGGTTCGATCCGACAGAGGGGACTCCTGCGGCGGTGATCGTCAATACCTGGTCGGTCGAGGAGCTCACTGACCTTTTCTGGCGTTACGGTGAGGAGCCTCGGGCTCGGGCCATCGCGCGTGCAATCGTCGCGGAGCGGGCACGCCGACCGATTGAGACGACGACGCAGCTGGCTGAACTCATTGTGCGGGTCGTGGGTGCGCGGCGCGAGCGCATTCATCCAGCCACACGGGTCTTTCAGGCACTGCGGATCGTGGTCAACGATGAACTAGAGGCCCTTGTCGCCGGTCTCGAACAGGCGGTCGCGTTACTTCGTCCGGGTGGGCGGCTGGTTGTGATCGCCTTCCACTCGTTAGAAGACCGAATCGTCAAACAGTTCATGCGGCGGGAGGCGGCGGCTTGTCTCTGCCCGCCGGGAACCCCAATCTGTGTCTGTGGGCATGTTCCGCGCTTGCGCATCCTGACGCCGCGGGCAGTACGCCCGTCAGCGGAGGAAGTCGTACGAAATCCGCGCAGCCGGAGTGCCCGACTGCGTGCTGCGGAGCGGGTGTGAGGTGATGGTGGCGGAAGGTGTACGGTCGGTCACGGGCCCTCGTCCACAACCGGTTGGCCGTCCATTGGTGCGACGGCGCGGTCGGTCTTGGCTTGCGTTGACGCTGATCTTGGTGGGAGCTCTGGCTGGCCTAAGCCTCCTCTACCTAGAGCAGACGAGTCGCGTGGTCGAGCTCGGCTACGAACTCACGGCACTCCAACACCAACGCGATTCCGTCGCGCTTGAGGCGGCGGCCCTGCGTTACGAATTGGCCCGACGCCAGTCCCTCGCCCGAATTTACGAGCTTGCCACGCGCGAGTATGGCATGGTGCCACTCCGGCGAGTCGAGCCGCTCGAGGTTGAGCGCTCGCCCGCACTACCGACCCCGACCCCGACCGAACCTCCACGCGCACCGTGGTGGCAGCGAGCAAACGACGCGCTCCTTGGTATCGGACGCGCACAAGCGGGGGATGAGCCATGAACGGGCTGTCGGCGCGCCGTCTTCGCGTGCTCTTGGCTGCCTTTGTGCTGTTCAGCGGCGCGGTCAGCTACCGGGTGGTGTCGTTTGCTGTGCTCCAGGGGCCGGTTCTCGCGCAGCGTGCCGAAGCGTTCCGCTATCGTGAGGACATCGTGCCGGCGCACCGCGGGGATATCCTCGATGCCAGGGGACGTGTGCTGGCGACGGATATACCGGCTGATCGTGTCTCGGCAATCGTCCGTCAGGTGGAGGATCCACATCGGACGGCGCAACTCCTTGCACCGTTGATCGGCCGTTCGGCCGAGGACATTGAAGCGGCGCTGACACAACCCGGCCGGGAGTGGGTCGTGCTTCAACGTCAGCTCGATCCGGAGGTCTCGGCCCAAATTCGTGCTTTGGAACTCCCAGGTATCGTGTTGGATCCAGAACCGAAGCGAGCCTACCCGATGGGTGATTTCGCCTCGCAGGTGCTTGGCTTTGTGAACTGGGAATATCGCGGAGCCTACGGACTAGAGGCGGCATATGACAGTGTCGTTGGGGGCATTCCAGGCCAGCTCGTTGGGGAGCGCGATCTTGCTGGGAATGTCATCGCGTTGGGGCAAAGCTCCTGGAACCCACCGAAAGACGGCGCAACGCTCGTCCTGACGATCGATAGTGCGGTGCAATATCTTGCTGAATCGGTGCTCGAGCGCACGATCCAGGAGCAGCGGGCGGCTGGAGGAACCATTATCGTCATGGATGTTCGGACTGGGGCGATCTTGGCGATGGCTAATCGCCCCTCATTTGACCCAAACCGGTTTACGGCCGTCAGTGATCCGGCCCTGTTTGTCAATCCCTCGGTCAGCGCGACCTACGAACCGGGGTCTACTTTCAAGGTGATCACCATGGCGCTCGGGCTCGACGCTGGCGTTGTGACCCCGCAGACCGTCGTCGATGGAGGTGCCTACCGGGAACTCCCTGATGGGACACGTATCTACAATGCGTTGCTCCAGGAGTTCGGTCCGGAAACGATGACAGAGGTCTTGATTCACTCGAGCAATGTCGGCGCCATGGAGGTCGTTGACCGGCTTGGGCCTGAGAGATTCTCTGACGGAGTCGAGCGGTTTGGCTTCGGGCAACCGACCGGAGTCGATTTACCGGGTGAGGTGGAGGGGATTGTCAACCGACCGGGGACAGCGGGCTGGTCGTTGACGACCTTCTATACAAACGCGTTTGGGCAGGGGATTGCGGTGACGCCATTGCAGCTGGTAGCTGCTGTTTCGGCAATCGCGAACGGTGGCGTGTTGATGCGGCCCTACATTGTGCAGGAGATCCGGGATGGGCAGCGCATCCAAGTGACTGAGCCGACCCCGGTACGACGAGTGATCCGTGAGGAGACAGCACGGACGCTCAGTGAGATGCTCGCGGAGGTGATGGACAGCTACTCGACGCGCTTTCGTATCCCGGGGTACCGGATCGCTGCGAAGACGGGAACGGCGGAAATTCCAGGGCCACATGGTTATGAGCGCGGTGAGGGGGCAACCATCGCCTCGGTGATCGGGTATGGACCAGTCGAGAACCCGCGGTTCTGTGTGTTGGTCAAGATCGATCGACCCAAGGGATCGCCTTGGGGTGAGCGGGCCGCCGGTCCAGCGTTCGCCGAAGTTTTTCGGCAACTGCTCTTGCTGTATGGGATTCCACCGTCCCAGCCAATTGACAGCGTGACGGGAGGAGGGGGACGGCCATGATCGGCCTGCGGGACGTGCTCGAGGGGACAAAAGGCGTCTTGCGAGGTTCGGCCGCACCCGACTTGCTCTTCCGGCGTGTCTGGCACGACTCGCGCTCGGTCGAGCCAGGCGATCTCTTTGTCGCGCTGCGGGGCGAGCGGCATGATGGTCACGATTTCATCCCCGATGCCGTGCGGCGGGGTGCCGCCGCTGTGCTTGTCGAGGCGCGGCGGGCGAATGAGTTTGCACCTCTCGGTGTGCCGCTGATCGTCGTGGACGACTCCTTGGCTGCATTGCTCCGGTTAGCGAGCTACTGGCGTCGACTCTTTGCTGTCCCAGTGGTCGCGGTCACGGGGAGCGTCGGCAAGACCAGTACGAAAGAGGCCATCGCCTCAGTCCTCGCCCAGCGTTTTCAAGTAGTACGCAGCCGAGGGAGTTTTAACACCGATGTGGGGGTGGCCCTCGATCTACTGGACATCAATCCCGATACGGATGTCGTCGTGCTCGAGTTTGGCGAAGCGTATCGGTTGGGCGAAGTGCGCGAACTGTGTGCACTGGCAGAGCCGCGGATCGGTGTCGTGACCAATGTGTCACACGCGCATCTGGCACGCATGGGAACGCTGGAGCGCATCGCGCAAAGTATCGCCGAGCTCCCGGAATCATTGCCGGACGATGGTGTTGCTGTCCTCAATGGGGACGATTTCCGCGTCCGGCTGATGGCTGAGCGGACGCGAGCGCGGGTCCTCTGGTACGGGCTCTCCCCAGATTGCCATGTTCGGGCGGAGGACATTGAAAGCCGTGGACTCGAGGGAATCTCGTTCGATCTCGTCGCCTACGGAGAACGGAATCGGGTGCGCTTGCCGCTGCTTGGGCAACATAGCGTGCATCATGCCCTGGCTGCCATCGCCGTCGGCTACGAGTTTGGCTTGACGCTCGACGAGATGCTCTCTGGTTTCCGTGAGCCACGAGTGCAGGTACGGCTTCTAACCGTGCCAGGTGTCAACGGCGCGACGTTGCTGGATGACACCTACAACGCGAGTCCAGCGTCCTGCATGGCGGCGCTCTCGCTGTTGCAGGAAATTCCGGCCCAGCGCCGCATCGCAGTCTTTGGGGACATGTATGAGCTTGGTTGGTACGAGGAAGAAGGGCATCGGATGGTCGGGCGGCGGGCGGCCGCGGTTGTCGATCGTCTCTACACGCTGGGACCACGCGCGCGCTGGATCGCTGAGGAGGCGATTGCCTCAGGGCTTGCACCAGAACGGGTCTCCGCGACGGAGGACCGTCGGGAGCTTGTCGCGGTGTTGCGGGAGACGTTACGGCCGGGGGATTTTGTGCTGGTCAAAGGAGCACGTGGGATGCGAATGGAAGACATTGTCGAGGCACTGCGAGCACCGAGCGAGGAGCGTGAACGGTGACGGAGTTCCTCGAGCTGATGCGTTCGCGGAGTGTTTTGCCGCGAGATCCGGGAGAAAACCTTGCGCTCTCGCTCGCACTCTCTGGTGTCGCCTTCGCCGTGACGGTCGTTGTCGGGAAACCGTATATTGCGTGGTTGCGACGACACAACATCGGCAAGCAGATCCGCGTGGAGGGACCGGAGGGGCACCGGACAAAACTCGGAACGCCGACAATGGGCGGTTTCATGGTCACCGTCCCAGTCGTCGTTCTGACGGTAATCTTCAACCTCGCTGGGCGACTCTCCATGCTCTTGCCTCTGGGGGTACTGATTGGGACGGCGATCCTCGGTGCGATTGACGACCGGTTGAGTCTGGTGACGACGCAACGGGGTGGAGTGACGGCGCGCTTTAAGATGGCGTGGCTTCTGCTGTTCTCACTGCTCGCTGCGCTTGTCCTCCACTTCCCACTTGGTTTGCGCAGCATCTACGTGCCGTTCTTCGGCAAGTTCGATATCGGACTGTGGTACATCCCCATCGCCGTCCTTGCGATCGCTGGAACGGCTAATGCCGTGAACTTGACGGATGGGCTGGATACCCTTGCGGGTGGGACGGCCGCAGTGGCGTTCACAGCTTACGGGATCATCGCGTTCCTCCAGGGGCAGATTCAGGTGGTGACCTTCTGCTTTACGATGGTCGGAGCGATTCTTGGGTTTCTCTGGTACAACGCCCATCCGGCGCAGGTCTTTATGGGAGACACCGGGTCACTCGCGCTCGGTGCGGCGCTGGCCACGGCTGCCTTCATGACTGGGCAATGGTTGCTGTTGCCACTGATTGGAATCGTCTTCGTGGCCGAAGCGGTATCGGTCATGCTGCAGGTTGCCTACTTCAAGTTGACCGGTGGCAAGCGTCTCTTCCGGATGGCTCCGTTACACCACCACTTCGAACTCCTTGGCTGGTCGGAGACGCAAATCACAATGCGCTTTTGGCTGGTGAGCATGATGGCAGGCTTGCTGGGGATCGCCCTGGCACTCGTCTAGGCTTGGGGGCGGGAGCACGGGCATGACCGGTGAGCAGCGACTCGATCTCCGTGGCAAGCGCGTCCTCGTGATGGGACTCGGGACGCGTTCTGGCGGTCTGGGCGTCACACGCTGGCTCGTCGAGCAGGGTGCGGAGGTCACAGTGACCGATCTACGGTCTGCCGAGGAGCTCCGACCCAGCCTCGAGGCCTTACGCGGTCTCCCGGTGCGCTTTGTCCTCGGTGAGCATCGTCGTGAGGACTTCGAGGAGGCCGAGATTGTGGTGCGAAATCCCGCTGTTCCTCGAGAGTCCCCCTGGCTTGCGCTCGCGCGCGCTGCTGGCGCACGGATCGAGATGGAGATGACCCTCTTCTTCCGCGTTTGCCCTGCACCGATCATTGGCGTGACCGGTACCAAGGGCAAGACGACCACTGCGACACTCTGCGCGACGATCTTGCGTCAGTGGAAACCAGAGACCGTTCTGGCCGGTAATCTCGGGCGCTCAGCATTCGAACTGCTTCCAGCAATCGGCCCAGAGACGCCGGTGGTCCTCGAGTTGTCGAGTTGGCAACTGGAAGGACTCGATGAGCAGAGAATGAGCCCGCACATTGCAGTGCTGACGACGATTTCACCTGACCATCTCGACCGCTATCCGACATTTGAGGCCTATGTGGATGCGAAGCGCGCCATTGCCCGCCACCAGCGTCCCGGCGACTGGTTCGTTGTCAATCGTGACGACCCGGTGGCCTGGTCGTGCCGGGATACTGGCATCGGCCGCGTGATCGCCTTTGGGCAGGATGATGGAGAAAGCGAGGGGGCTTTCCGAAGGGGTGATCGTCTGGTCTGGCGGTTTGCTGGCCAAGAGGAGGAGCTCCTGCATCGTCGGGAGATACCTCTGGCCGGTGACCATGCCGTTTCTGATGCTTTGGCCGCGGTGGCCGCAGCACTCCTCCGCGGTGCAACGCTCGAGCATGCCAGAGCGGGATTGCGGGGGGCGCAGCCAGTACCGCACCGGCTTGAGCTTGTGGCCCATATCGATGGTGTCGAGTTCGTCAACGACACTGCAGCCACGGCGCCGGTCGCGGTGCTCGCTGCACTTGAAACGTTCCGCGGGCGGCCAATCGTCCTCATTGGGGGTGGTGCAGCAAAGGGGGTGTCCCTGGGGGAGCTCGCTCAGGTCGTTGCGGCACGCGTACGGGCGGTCGTACTCCTTGATGGGACAGCCACACCCGAGTACAAGGCTGCGCTCGAGCATGCAGGCGCGCGCGTCTTTGGCCCATACCGGTCGATGGAGGAGGCGGTCCACCAGGCGGCGTGTTTGGCTGAGCCTGGTGGGGTTGTGTTGCTCTCGCCTGGCTGTGCGAGTTTTGGGCTTTTCCGGGACGAGTTCCATCGCGGCGAGGCGTTCCGCGCTGCGGTCAGGCACTTGGCTAGCCGCCGGGGAGTGGAGCGATGAGGCGTCTGGTCCGTGCGTTTGCTCGACTCCTGACTCCTCCGGGGGAGCGGCGTGCCCTCCACGAACCAGACCTCGCACTGTTACTCACGATTCTTGCGCTCAATACATTCGGATTGGTCATGGTGTTCAGCGCCAGTGTCGGGAGTGACAGCAGCTACGCGGTCCGCCACGCCGTCTGGTTAGGATTGGGATCGCTCGCGGCCGTGGTGACCACAGCCTTTGACTACCGGATCTGGCGGCGTCTGGCAGTACCAGCCCTGGTAGCCACGATTGTCCTCTTGACAATTGTTCTGCTCCCCGGGCTCGGTGAGACGCGACTGGGAGCCCAGCGGTGGATCGATCTCGGCCCGCTCTCCTTCCAGCCATCGGAGCTGGCAAAGCTGGCGCTTGTCCTGTACCTTGCAAGCTGGCTTGCTGGAAAAGGGGACCGCATTCGCCAATTCGGCCATGGTGTGGTGCCGTTTGTCGTGCTGCTCGGAGCGCTCGTTGGCCTTACGATGCTCCAGCCGGATCTCGGTACATCGATGGTGCTTGTCCTGACCGGGTTCGCGATGTTCTTCACTGCTGGCGCGGCGCTCTCACATTTTGCCGTGCTCGGTGCAAGCGGATTGGCCGCTGCCCTGGTCATGGCACTCGGCGCCTCGTACCGACGCGAGCGGATTCTGGTCTTGCTGAGTTCCGACCAAGAACTCTTCGACCCGAATGGGCTCTTGCGCACGCTTGGCTGGCAGATCGCACAGGCACGCTTGGCCTTTGGTGGGGGCGGATGGTTCGGAGTCGGCCTTGGTGCAGGGCGGCAGAAGTTCCAGTGGCTCCCCCACGCGCACAATGACGCGATTTTCGCGGTCATCGGCGAGGAGCTCGGTGTTGTTGGCTGTGCCGTGATGCTTCTCCTCTTTCTTGTCTTCGCGTGGCGTGGACTGAGTATCGCCCGGCGTGCTCCCGATCGCTTCGGTGGTTTCCTGGCAGTCGGGATTACCAGCTGGATCGTCGGCCAAGCGTTGATCAACGTCGGCGGAATCACCTCGACGCTTCCGTTTACTGGGATCCCCTTGCCGTTCATCAGTTATGGCGGATCGGCGCTCGTCACCTCGCTGGCAGCGACAGGTATCTTGCTGAGTGTCTCGCGGGCAACAGTGCCCCGCGGTGCTGAGCCAGTGGTCTCCAGGTCGGTACCGGAACGCCGGGCACGGCATCCGGCACTTGCGCCTCTGCTGCGCAGTTTCGGCCGGAATGCTCGACGTCGAGCCGCTCCGCGAGGAGGCCGAACACGATGAGGTGGCCGCGTCATCTCGACTGGCTGACCGCTGGAGCTCGGGTGCACTTGCTCGGTATCGGAGGCAGCGGCATGAGCGGACTCGCCGAGCTCTTGGCCGCGGAAGGCTACCGTGTCTCCGGATGCGATGCAGTTTCGAGCCCGGTCTTGGAACACCTCGCTCAGCGCGGTATCACAGTCACCGTTGGGCATAACCCCGAGCACGCCAAAGACACGGACCTTCTGGTTGTGACGAGTGCAGTCCGGGCTGCTCACCCAGAAGTCGCTGCCTTCGCGACCCGGCATCGACCAATCGTCAAACGGGCAGCGCTCCTAGGTTGGCTCACCGCTGACTACCTAACGATCGCAGTCGCGGGAACGCACGGCAAAAGTACGACCAGCGGGATGATCGCGCTCGCGCTCGAGGTTGCGGGACTCAGGCCGGGATTCGCGATCGGGGCAACGGTTCGTGATCTCGGGGGTACGAGTGCTCAGCCGAGTCGAGGACCGTTCTTCGTCGTTGAAGCAGACGAGTACGATTACAGCTTCCTTGCCCTCGAGCCATACATCGCTGTTGTGTTGAACGTCGATCACGACCACCCTGATCTCTTCCCGAGTCACGGTAGTGTTGTGCGTGCCTTCCGACGTTTCCTGGAGCGACTGCGTCCGGATGGGGTGGCGGTGCTTTCAGCAGACGACCCGGTGACAAGGGTATTCGCCAGTGAACTCTCGGCTGCTGGCCGGCGGGTTTTCACGTTTGGCACGGCTGCTGATGCGCAGTACCGCGTGCTGCCGGACGGATCGCTCAAAGATCCAGAAGGAATAGTCCAACCGCTCGCTCTCGCGGTGCCAGGCTGGCACAATCGACTCAATGCTGCAGCCGCCGTCGCCGCGGGGGCCGCGGCTGGTGTGCCGGTGCCGGTGGTGCTCCAGGCGCTTCGCTGCTTCAGCGGAGTCGGCCGGCGCTTCGAGGAATGCGGTGTGGTTGAGGGGGTACCGGTGATTCTTGATTACGCCCATCACCCGCGAGAGGTAGCGGCAACGATCGCCGCAGCACGGGAACGGTACCCTGAAGCACGACTGTGGGTCGTCTTTCAACCGCACACCTATAGTCGAACACAACTCTTCCTTGACGAGTTCGCGCACGCGCTCGAACAAGGCGATATCGTCGTGGTGACCGATGTCTACCCCGCGCGCGAGCTCCCACTTCCTGGTGTAAACGGGGTTGCACTGGCACAGCGGATCCAGCGTGTCCCGGCAATTGCGGTGCCGAATCCGGATGCTGCAGCGATGACGGTGCGTGCGGCGATGCAGGATGGCGATGTCGTGCTTGTGCTCGGCGCGGGAGACATTTGGAAGGCCGCGGTCGCGTTGCAGGAGGGTGAGCGCGATGCCAGCGCGCGTTGAGCGGGCGACCATGGTGACGGTTGAGGGCCGACCGTTGCGTGTGCTCGAGTCTGAGCCGCTGGGGCGATACACCACGTTCCGGATCGGCGGTCCAGCGGACTTCCTCGTGCGAGCGAGTGATCGCGAGACGCTCGAGCTGGCGCTCGCTTGGGGGGAGCGTGAAGGGTTACCGGTTACGGTGATCGGTGGCGGAAGCAATCTCCTCGTGTGCGACGGCGGGATCCGAGGGCTTGTCGTCGTCTTCCGGACGGCGGGTGGAGGGCAGCAGGATGTCTTGCCGTTTGAGTGCGAGGACGGAGCGATTCTCATGGCATTCCCCGCCACGGCTCCCCTCTCTTGGATTGGGCACCGGACCAGCGAACTCGGCCTTGCCGGGATGGAATGGGCAGCAGGCCTGCCAGGCGTTCTCGGTGGAGCCGTTGTGAACAATGCCGGTGCGCACGGCGGAGATGTTGGGAGCGCGCTGGTGGATGTTGAACTCTATGATCTGCGCAGACGCACCCTTGTCCGCTGGACGCGGGAGCAGCTCGCTCCACAGTATCGGCTGACAACACTCAAGGCGCTCCCGCAACCGCGAGGGTACGTCGTGCTCCAGGCCCGATTGCGCCTGCAACCAGGCGATCCGGCCAAACTCCGGGCTATTGCGGAGGCAAATGCCCGTTGGCGCCGGGAACATCAACCGACCGGGCCGTGTGCTGGGTCCGTTTTCAAGAATCCTCCCGGTACCTACGCCGGGTATCTCATCGAGCAGGCAGGACTGAAAGGATTCCAGGTCGGGCGAATGCGTGTCTCGGAGCGGCACGCGAACTTCTTTCTGAACCTCGGTGGGGCAACGGCCGAGGAGGCCCTAACGCTTCTCGAAGAGGTGCGGCGGCGCGTGGCGGAGCGTTTTGGCATCGTGTTGGAGCCGGAGATCGAAGTCATCGGGGAGCCCAAAGGATGACGGGGAAAATCCGGGTCGCAGTCGTCTTCGGCGGGCAATCGGGTGAGCACGACGTCTCGCTTCGTTCGGCCCAAGCAATCTTGCGGCACATCGATCGTGAGCGGTTTGATGTCGTCCCGATCGGCATAACACAGGAGGGTCACTGGCTCATTGGTGGAGATCCACTGAAAGAATTGGCTGCTCGGAGTCGACTCCCACTGGAACCAGAGCTGACCGAAGCGGCAGCGGATCTCAAGCAAGGGGCCCCACAGCGGCTTCTGATTCCCGAGCCGATTTTGGCGGGAAGCGTCGATGTGGTCTTCCCCGTGTTGCACGGGCCGTACGGCGAAGATGGGACGATTCAGGGGTTGCTGGAGCTTGCCGGAGTGCCGTACGTCGGTTGTGGTGTCCTTGCGTCGGCGGTCGCCATGGATAAGCCGACTGCCAAGCGACTGTTCGCGAGTGTTGGCCTCGATCAGGCACGCTGGCTTGCCTTCACACACCACGAGTGGCAGCGTCGGCAAGATGACCTGATCGGCCAGATCGAGCGTGACCTCGGCTATCCCTGCTTCGTCAAGCCGGCGAACCTTGGGTCTAGCGTCGGGGTGAGCAAAGCGCGTGGGCGCGCGGAGTTGGTGAAGGCGGTGGAACTCGCTGCGCGGTACGACCGGCGCATTGTGGTTGAGGAGGCGATCGATGCACGAGAACTCGAGGTGAGTGTTCTGGGAAACGACGAGCCGATTGCGTCCATCGTTGGAGAGATCGTGCCGAGTCGGGAATTCTACGACTACGAAGCGAAGTACATCGACTCGAACTCGCGGCTACTGATTCCGGCACCAATCAGCGAAGAGCAGGCAGAGACGGTGCGCCGCATGGCGATCGAAGCGTTTCGGGTCATCGACGGCGCAGGGATGGCACGGGTCGACTTCTTTCTCGAGCGGCCAACTGGTCGGATCCTCGTCAACGAGGTGAACACCATCCCCGGATTCACCGCGATCTCGATGTATCCCAAGCTTTGGGAGGCCTCTGGGTTGTGCTTTCGGGATCTCATCACGCGTCTGATCGAACTCGCGCTGGAGCGCCACCAGGAGCAACGGCGACGGCGATCGAGGTGACGAAAACTCCTCCAGCTTCAGTGCGGCGCCGCCGTGTGCGGCGTGCGCTCGTCGGTGGCGTCCTGACAGGGCGGCTCCTTGCACTGCTGCTCTTGGTCGGCGGTCTGGTCCTCCTTGTTGGGTTCCTCGAAGGCGAACAGTATCGCGTGCGCACCGTAATCGTGCACGGAAATCGGCTCGCCTTCGCCGATGCGGTGGTGCGGGAGAGCGGTGTCCTGGGGCAGTCGGTCTTTCGTATCGATACCCAGGCGGTCGCGGAGCGGTTGGTCATGCACCCAGCGATTGCTGCGGCCACGGTTCGCTCTATCTACCCGGACACTGTGGTGATTGACGTAGTGGAAAGGCAACCGACGAGCGTCTGGATGACTGAGCAAGGGAACTGGCTGATTGACAGTGAAGGGCGGGTTATCGGAAACGGAGAGGCCACTGATTTACCACACGTGCGCGTGAGCGGTAGTTTCACGCTGCAGCCAGGCGGGCGCGTTCCGGGCACGGTGGCTCGGGCAGTGCCCGAGCTGGTCAAGCGCTACGCTGATCGGCTGGCGGGACTCGAGTATCGACCAGCCGAGGGACTCATCCTCGTCTTCGCTGGTGGAGAGCGGACCATTCTTGGTGATGCCGAGCGGCTGGCTGACCAGCTCGCCGTCCTCAATGCCTTGGAGGCACAGGGAACGTCTTGGCTCCATCTTGATCTTCGAGACCCGGATCGTCCGGTGCTCTGGCGGGTGGGGTCGTGAAGCAGAGGGGTGGGTATGCTACACTCGACTCTCGACGACGGGTACAGCGAGCGAGCCTCCTGCTGCCCGCTGTGGCGGGCGGGGGGCGGGTGCATTCGACCCATGCTGCGAGAGCGAACCGGATGGAGGGGCAACGCGGGACTGCAGGAGGGTAAGGGCGATGGCAATGTTCGACAACCATGAGGACGAGCTGATCCACTCCTTCGCACGCATCAAGGTGATTGGCGTCGGTGGTGGCGGTGGTAACGCGGTCAACCGGATGATTGAGGCTGGCGTCCAAGGAGTCGAATTCGTCGCGGTCAACACCGACGCACAGGCGTTGCTCAAGTCGCTCGCTCCGGTCACGGTTCGGATCGGTGACAAGTTGACCAAGGGGCTGGGAGCTGGGGGGCGTCCGGAAATTGGCGAGCGTGCTGCTGAAGAAAGCGCCGATATGCTCGCCGAACTTGTCCGCGGGGCGGATATGGTCTTTATCGCCGCGGGAATGGGAGGTGGCACTGGGACCGGCGCGTCTCCGGTGATCGCACGTTTGGCGCGCGAAGCAGGCGCCCTGACCGTTGGTGTTGTGACACGGCCTTTTGACTTTGAGGGAGCAAAACGGCGCCGCATCGCGGACGAGGGAATCGCCGTGCTGAAGGAGCATGTCGATGCGTTGATCACGATTCCCAACCAGCGACTTGTTGCAATGGTTGATCCCAAAACGCCGTTTTCTGAGGCGTTCCGGATTGCAGACGACGTTTTGCGGCAGGGGATTCAAGGGATCTCCGACTTGATTACCCGGCCAGGGTTGATCAACTTGGACTTTGCCGATGTCAAGACGATCCTGCGGGATGCTGGCTCGGCTCTGATGGCGATCGGCCGCGGGACCGGCGAGAATCGCTGCGTCGATGCAGCCCGTGCTGCTGTCGAAAGTCCCTTGCTCGAAATGAGTATCGAGGGTGCAACGCGCGTCCTCTACAACATCGCTGGTGGACCCGACCTCTCGATGGCCGAGGTCAACGAGGCAGCCGAACTCATCCGCTCGATGGTCGACGAAGAGGCCGAGATTATCTTTGGAACAACCGAACCCGACGAGGCGATGGGGCGGGACGTAACGATCACACTCATCGCCGCTGGGTTCACTGGTGCCGGTGCTCAGCGGCGACCGCGCGCACCGGAGCGGCGTTTCCGACCAGAACCGACGACGCGCACGAGCGCCCCGCCGCGGACGCCGATCTTGCCAGACGACGAGTGGGCGGAGCCGTCCATCCTCCGCTTCCTGCGTGAGCGCTGAAGGTGAAGGCCGAGCGACCGTGAAGTGCCCGTATTGTGGAGCTCGCGATGCGCGAGTCATCGACTCGCGTGAACTCAATGGTGGCGAGAGCATTCGGCGGCGTCGCGAATGTGTTGCCTGCGGTCGGCGTTTCACGACGTATGAACGCGTGGAGCCGCTCTGGCTGATGGTGGTCAAGCGGGACGGACGCCGTGAGCCGTTCGATGTGGCGAAGCTCCGAGAGGGACTGCGCCTGGCATTGAAGAAGCGACCGGTCTCGCCGGACGAGATTGATCGTATTGTGGCGATCGTTGAGCGGGAGCTGCACAGCCTCGGCACGAGCGAGGTGCCGAGCACCCTGATCGGCGAAATCGTGCTCCGGGAGCTGAAGCAACTCGACGAGGTCGCATACATCCGTTTCGCGTCGGTCTACCGTCGGTTCGCCGATCTGGAAGACCTCCGCCGGGAGATGGAAGCGCTTGGATGGCGTCCCCAGCCGGTCACGGTCAACGAGCAGACGAGCTGAGTCTTGAGCTCTTCACAGCGGACGATCAGCCGCTGGCTCGCCTGCGGTATACCAACGAGGCGGGAGACGGATTTCGCTGGATTCCGGATCGCTTCGTTGTCCGTCTGTGTCCGCGGCCAGGCGTGGTTGCTGCAGACAGGCTGGAACTTTGTCTCCCGCCTGGCTGGCGGGCGCTTCCCCGCCCTGAACCGACTGCCTGGTTGGTGTTCCCTGCCGGCCTGCCGGAATTTCCGGTTCGCCTCCAGCTCGTCACACGAGGCAAGGATCGAAAGCGCGTGCTCCTCACTCGGGATCTTCCTGTCGACTTTTGTGGCCGGAACCGCTTTGATCCGCAGCGAGATCGCCTGCCCTGGGCAAACCGCATCGATGACCTCGGTGAGGTGGAGCCAGACCCTCTCTCTTTTCGGAAGACCTTCCGTCTTGCACTCGGCTCGCAGAGGTTCTTCCAAGGACTGTACCGGGAAGTCGTCGGACTGCGACGGTTGCCGGACGGGCGAATACAGGGCGGACTCTGTACCGGCCTCTCCAGGACCGCGCTCGCTCGGGCGCTGGGTTGGCTCGGTGGGGAGGTCTCGCTGCGTGAGGTCGTTCTTGTCCTGCATGGTCGCCAACTGAGCGATCGTGCTCTCTTAGCCGGACTCCCCTGGTTTCTGCTCCCGAGTCCGCGGAGAGCGTACCACGCGTTTGTCCGCGACCTTCTGACGCGTGGTTGGAGTGATCGTTGCTTTGATCTCAATGTCCCGCGTCCCTGGCGTCGGGACGTCCTCCAAGCACTCCTCGGTCAAGGGCACACAGTCGTTCCTTATGCCTTCTGCCAGCGAGATGCTGAGCGTGCGCAGGTTTGGGTGTATGACCCAAACCTACCTGATCGGGCCGCGGAGACCGTTGTTACCATCGACTTAGTTCGTGACTGCTACGAGTATCCGCCGCTCGCCGTCGATGGGTGCCGGACGACAATCGTTGCCGTTCCGCTCGCTCCGTACTTGCATGGCCGAACGGCAATCCTGGCGAGTGTCGCAAGCCCATTTCTCCAGGCGCCACGACGGCTGCTGGGTGTACTGGTGGTTTCACTCCTTGGGCTTGCGCTCTTCGCTTTTCGTCACTGGAGCAGAAAACGAGAGAGCGACCGGAGGGGACCGGTCGCTCGCGCTCAGGCAGAAGGCATGCTGCTCACAGATGCTTTTCAATCTGCTGCAGCAGGCGCTGCTTCGGCATCGCGCCGATGATCCGCTCGACCGGCTTGCCGTCCTTATAGAGAATCAGCGTGGGAATGCTGCTGATTCCCAGCTGCATTGCCACCTGCATGTTCTCGTCGACGTTCACCTTGGCAACCTTGAGCTTCCCCGCCTTCTCTTCAGCGATCTCCTCGAGAATGGGGGCAATCATGCGGCAGGGGCCGCACCACGGTGCCCAGAAGTCGACGAGGACAGGAACCGGCGACTGGATGACTTCGCGATCGAATGTCGCATCACTCACGGTTACAGGCTTGGCCATCCTCGCGCTCCCTCTCGCTCCGTTCCCCCACGTCACGTGGGCTCTCGCTCCACTATACGAGAGCGGTGAGCGGCGCGGCAACCGATCAAGGGCTCCGCAGTGGGGCCGGGATCGCTCGTTATACTCTCCGATCGAGGGGGGACGGTGGAGGCGCGCGTGTTGACGGCTCTGCTGGACGGTGCATTTGCGACACAGCCGCACACGGGGAGCGGGCAATACACCCTCGCGCTCTGGCGAGAGTTCACCGCCGGTGAATTCGGCGAGATGCACCTGGCCATGCCTGTTTCGCCGCCGGTCTTTCTCGCGGCAACAGAACACGTCGTGGTGCGTCGGCCCAACGTGCTCGTTCGCGGCAAGCTGGCCAAGCTCTGGTGGGAACAGGTCGGACTTCCACGATTGGCGGCCGAGCTCCGTCCCACACTCGTGCACATACCATACTTTGCCGCGCCGCTCCGCATCAGCACACCATTCGTCGTCACGGTGCACGACGTGATTCCGCTCGTGTTACCGGAGTATCGTGCGTCGCTTGCGTTCCGACTGTACACCGAGCTCGTGCGACGGACCGTGCGGCGGGCAGCGCTCGTCCTTACAGATTCACAGTGGTCGCGAGACGATATCGTGCGCGTGTTGCGGTATCCGGCAGAACACATTCGTGTGATCCCACTTGGCGTCGAGTCGCGCTTTCGTCCTCCGGAAAAGACGGACGCGGTGCGGGCGTTGGCGCAGCGCTGGGGCATAAGCGGTCCGGTCGTCCTGAATCTTGGGGGCTTCGACGTGCGGAAAAACTTGCCATTGCTCGTTCGCGCTTTCGCGCGGGCACTCCCGGAGCTTCCCGAGGGAACGATGCTCGTTATTCCCGGCCGCGCACATAGCGAGAACCCGCGACTGTACCCACCGCTTGAGCCGCTCATTCGTCGGCTCGGTCTCCAGCAGCGCGTCCTTCTGCCTGGCCCGGTCACTGAAGATGAAAAAGTTCTCTGGTACCAGCTCGCGACGGTCTACGCGTACCCTTCGCGCTATGAGGGATTTGGTCTCTCACCCCTGGAGGCGATGGCTTGTGGGACGCCGGTGATTGCCGCTCGGTGTACGAGCCTTCCAGAAGTTGTTGGGGATGCGGGGATCCTCGTCGAGCTGGACGAGGAGGCCTTTGCTGCAGCGCTCGTCCGCCTGCTGAATGATTCGGCCCTCCAAGAAGAACTGCGGGCGCGTGGACTCGCACGAGCGAGGATGTTCACCTGGCGGCGGACAGCACGTGAAACAGTTGCGGCGTACCATGAGGCGGTGAACATCGCTGCTGTCGGCAGCGCGGCGATAGGTTGAGGTCCGATGCGCATCCTTATCGTCTCCAAGGCGCTCGTGAACGGTGTCTACCAGCGGAAGCTCGAGGAACTCGCGCGCTTGCCGGACGTGGAGCTCCTGGCTGTGGTGCCGCCCTTCTGGCACGAGAATCGTGTCGGTGTCCTGCAACTCGAGCGGCGCTATGTGGAGGGATATCAGCTTGTTGTGGAGCCCATGTGGTTCAACGGCCATCACCACGTGCACTTCTATCCGGGGCTTGGGAAGCACATCGCACGTTTCCGACCTGATATCCTCCACATCGACGAGGAGCCGTATAACCTGGTGACTGCCCACGCTGCGTTGCTCGGGCGCCGCTATCGGGCTCGTATTCTCTTTTTCACCTGGCAGAACCTTTACCGACGCTATCCGCCACCATTCTCGTGGTTCGAACAGCTTAACTATCGGCTGGCTTCTGCGGCGGTTGCGGGGAACCACGAGGCGGCCGATGTCCTAAGACGGAAAGGCTTTCGCGGACCGTTAGCGGTCATCCCACAGTTCGGGGTCGATCCGGAACTGTTCCGCCCAATGACAGTGGCACGGGCAGCCGTTCCCACGATCGGTTTCGTCGGACGGCTCGTGCCAGAGAAGGGGGCGGATTTGCTCATCCGCGCGCTGGCACAGCTGCCTGGACGCGTTCAGCTTGAGATTGTTGGAGACGGGATCGAGCGTACACGTCTCGAGTTGCTTGCCACGGAGCTGGGGGTTCGCGACCGCGTTCTGTTTCGCGGTGGCGTGCCACCGGCGCTCATGCCGGAAGCGCTGAACCGGTTCGACGTCCTTGTCGTCCCTTCACGGACGCGCCGCAACTGGAAGGAGCAGTTCGGGCGCGTCATTATCGAAGCGATGAGTTGCGGCGTGCCGGTGGTTGGTTCGTCGTCGGGCGAGATCCCGCATGTGATCGGCGATCCGTCACTGGTTTTCCCGGAGGACGACGTCGATGCGCTAGTGTGTCTTCTGAGAAACCTGCTCGCCGATCCGGAGCGCCGACGCCAGTTGGGCGAGGCCGGTCGGCGACGGGTGCTGGCGCACTATACCCAACGCCGGATCGCCGAACAGTACTACGCGGTCTACCAAGCGATGCTGGCGGCTCGGCGCTTCGAGTCGCAGGTGACCGAGGAGGGCTGAGTGGCGATGGGGCGCAAGGAACCACGCGAACCACGACTTGCTGCGCGCCTGCTCGAACCCGGTCCTGTGGTGCTCGTGACGACTCAATACCGAGCGCACCCGAACGTCATGACTGCTGCCTGGGTTATGCCGCTCAGTCTCGAGCCGACGCGCATTGGGCTGGCCGTTCACCCGAGCCGCTTGACGCACGAACTTCTGTCGAAGGGCGAGTACTTCGCGCTGAATATCCTGACCCTTGAACATCTGCTCGCGATCCACCTCTGTGGGACTCTTTCTGGTCGCGACGTGGATAAGTTCACGCGAGCCCAGCTCCATCCGGTGGATGCGCTGGAAGTTGATGTGCCAGTACTTGAGGAAGCGGTTGCGCACATTGAGTGCGGTGTCATCGCGCGACTGAGCCTCGGCGATCATGACCTGTTCGTTGGGGAGGTGATCGCCGCCGCCGCGGACACCGAGCTTTTTGGCGAGCGGTGGCTCCAGCTCGAAGAAGAGCCGCTCGTACACCATGTTGGTGCCGAGTGGTACGCAGCACTGGCACGAGTTTCTCGTGCTCGTCTTCCCGGCGAGGAGGAAGAAGAGGCTCAGGAAGAGAGTGAGCGATAGTTCTCCGGTCCAGGTACCCGGAGGCCGCTCCCACTTCGCCGCACGAGTTCCGCGATCGCCCGCTGGAGTTTTGGTGTCAGCACGTCGACCGCCTCGCTCAGGTAGGCGTGGAGGCGCCCAGCGTCGAGCGCGTGGGCGGCGGCGCGTTCACTCGCGATCTCTGCTGCCCGGGTCCGAAGCTCCTCTGAGAGGCGGCGGAGTAGTACAGCGAATTGGCTGCGCGTCTCTGCAGGAAGTTCCGAGGGGACAACGAGGAGGTGACTGACGAATGCATGTCCGGTCAGGATGAACCAGATGCGACCGAGGTCGTGGTGCCGTTCATCGAGAGGCACAAGTGCGGCCTCATCTTCCGTGACCCGGAGTTCGGAAAGAGCGCTTGCCGCTTCCGCATGCCGCCAATCTCGAACGCGCAAACCGAAGAACGGCTCGATTGTCGCTCGTGCGAGCGCTTCGCTCGCGGGGCGACAGTCATCGAGCGAGACGATCGCATCAGTGATGCGATCGGGGCGATCGGGGGTAACGAGTCCCACGGCACTGTTGTGTTGGGAGGCGACGACCAAATCCGTCGCAATTGACCAGGCTGGGACAAGTTCCAGCGCCTCAAGCGTATCGAGCAAGGCGAACCCTGGCTCGGTGCGGACGGTCGTGGCGCGAAGGCGAGTCTCTTGACGCACTTCCCAACCGGTGGGAGCAATCACCGGTTCAAGAAGGTCGGTGAGTACCCTGCCGATCAGGCTCTGGTCGAGCCAGAAGACGGAACGGCTCATGGTCGAAAACCCTCCATTAACTGACGTCGGCGACGCTGCGCGTCCAGAGCGCACGCACGAGCTCGGCGAGTGCGGCGTGCTCAGGGGCAGCCAGGGTCGGATCATCCTGGAGGAGCTCTTCAGCCGCACGACGCGCGGCTTGGAGTGTTGGCATGTCGGCAAGTGTGGCGAAACGCAGGTTAGGGAGGCCGCTCTGGCGGGTACCAAGGAACTCGCCTGGCCCGCGCAGGTGGAGGTCGATCTCGGCGAGGCGGAAACCGTCAGTCGTTGTTGCCACGGCCTCGAGGCGTTGCCGGGCTGCCTCAGTGTCGGCGTCCGACACGAGGAGGCAGTAGGAGGGAGCAGTCCCCCGACCGACCCGACCGCGGAACTGGTGGAGTTGGGCTAGCCCGAAGCGTTCGGCGCCTTCGATGAGGATGACGGTCGCATTCGGGACGTCGATTCCCACCTCAACCACGGCCGTGGAGACAAGAATGTCCAACTCACCGTCGCGAAAACGCGTCATCACTTCGT
The DNA here is from genome assembly GCA_034435855.1 of Thermomicrobium sp. Taxonomy (GTDB): domain Bacteria; phylum Chloroflexota; class Chloroflexia; order Thermomicrobiales; family Thermomicrobiaceae; genus Thermomicrobium. The sequence continues at coordinate 25,109 of DAOTWO010000249.1, forward strand.
CCTTCTCCCGCGAACTCATCCGCCCGTGCAAAAGACCGAGGCGGAGGTCGGGGAAGACGTCCCGTTGGAGTCGCTCGTATTCAGCCGTCGCCGCGCGCGCTTCAATCGTTTCTGACTCCTCAACAAGCGGGCAGATAACGAACGCCTGGTGACCCTTCTCAATCTCTCGTCGGACGAACTTGTAGGCCTCTGCACGCTTCCGTCCTGGGACGACATAGGTTTTGACCGGTTGGCGGCCAGGTGGAAGTTCGTCGATGATCGAGAGGTCAAGATCGCCGTGGAGCACGAGGGCCAAGCTGCGGGGGATTGGTGTCGCGGTCATCACGAGGACATGCGGGTTCTCCCCCTTGCTCCGCAGCGTATGACGCTGCAGAACACCAAAACGGTGTTGTTCATCGATCACCGCGAGGGTGAGGTGGCGAAACTGAACGCGTTCTTCCAAAAGGGCGTGTGTGCCGACAACGATCCCAATTGCACCGCTGGCGAGGCCAGCGAGAATGGGCCCGCGGTCGCGCTCTGGCGTGCTGCCGGTGAGAAGCGCGACCAGTGGCCGATCAGCGCCGCTGAGTCCACTGTACAAGCGTGTGAGTGTCCGGAAGTGCTGTTCGGCGAGGATTTCCGTTGGGGCGAGGATGGCCGATTGGAAACCGGCGCGATGGACGAGTAAGGCTGCGGCTGCAGCGACAACCGTCTTACCGGAACCAACGTCCCCCTGGAGAAGGCGGCTCATCGGGTGCGGCTGAGCCAGATCGGCAAGGATCTCCTCTAACGCTCGCCGCTGCGCGCTCGTGAGCTGGAACGGTAAGGAGGCGAGGAAGCGCTGTAGGAGTTCCCGGTCGATCGGGATAGGGGTGCCGGGTTGCGCGTGCCAGCTGAGCCGGCGCTGCACGAGGCCAAGCTGTAGGACAAGGAACTCGTCGAATGCCAGTCGCCGGCGTGCCCGCTCGGCCGCAGCGAGCGACTCCGGATAATGCAGTTGGGCCAGCGCCCAGGTAAGCGAGGGGAGTTCGTAGCGCTGGCGGAGCGCTGTTGGCAGGGGATCGTTCAGGCGTGGTAATGCGAGTTCGAGCGCCGTGCGTGTGAGTTGGCGAAGCTGACGCTGATACAATCCGTGGGTCAGCGGATAGATCGGCACAATCCGACCAGTATTGAGAAGGTCTGCCTCGGCCGGCTCCCACTCTGGGTTCCGGAAGCGGACGTACGGACCGCTTCCTTCCAACTTGCCGCTCACTGCGATCCGCAGTCCCACCAAAAGCTGCTTAGCCACGTATGGGTTGAACCAGATGACAGGGATCTTCCCGGTGTCGTCGCGCAGCTCGACGGCGACGTAACGCCGTCCGTTGGTCGTTTCACGGACCTCCACCTGCGCGACCTCACCGATCACCGTACAAGTGACCTCCTCGCCGACGCGGACGAGTCGGCCGAGGCGTCCAATTGGGACAACCTGGGTATAGTCGGCGTAGCGGCGCGGCACCAGATAGAGCAGGTCACGCACGGTTAAGATGCCCAGTGCCTCCAACTGCCGTGCCCGTTGTGCGCCGACGCCAGGAAGCGCTGTGACCGGTTCGTCCGGATCGACCGATTTCACGAGCTGTGTCTTCGCAGGCGAAGTACGCTCCTCGGCAGCCTTGGATGCGCGCACTCTGTGTGGCCGTTCAGAGAACCGCTCCGTACCATCGAGCAGGGGCATGATTCGAGCCAGAAGTTCTGCGCGCTCCATGGGGGATTTGGTGCTGTAGCCGCGCACCAGTTTTGCGAGTTGCTGGAGGTGCGAGCGGAGCTCTGGATGCTGTGTCAGCCAGACGCCGAGATTCCGCTCAAAGAGACGCTCGATTCCGCCAACTGCTGCACTGTCTTGGTAGCCCTTGCGTCGCTCGAGATCGAAAACGCGACGCAAGAATGCGATGGGATGGTGGCCGCCTTCGCTGGATGTCATGGATGCGGGCCGATCCTCCGTCAAAGCATCACCGATCCTCAAGTCAACCCAGCGGGTGCAACAACGTCAAGACCAAGTATCTTCGCTGTCAACTTCCCGGTTCACTCGCGTCGTAGCCCAGTGCCTTCAGGGTATCTTCATCTCCTCACCAGAGGAGGCGGAGTCAAGCCCGACCGCAGGATCGAGCCAGCCACGCCAACCGCTTCGCGAGCTCAGGGGACGCGTTCCCACGTATCTCGTCGAGAAGAGCTGTGCCGCACGCGTTGCGCGGTACGCGTGCCCAGTGCTAGGCTTACCCTTCAGGTGAGTGTGGCTTGCTGCGCGACGAAACCGAGTGAAAACGGAGCGACAACAATGGCAATGTGCGAACTCTGTGGCAAGAAACCGATGTTCGGGCACAACGTGAGCCACTCAAACAAGAAGACAAACCGCAAGTTCAAGCCAAACGTGCAGCGTGTAACAATCGTTCTGAATGGTGTCCCGAAGCGTATGCGCATCTGCACCCGCTGTCTCCGCACACTCTATAAAGAGGCGCGGAAGAGCTGACGCAGCGAGAAAACGCTGTCAGTCAACCGGGCTGGCGTGTCAGCTGGCCCGGTCCTTTTCTGGTAGTTCGATCGTCAAGTAGCGTGCCAGGCCCGCGAGATCCGGCTCGATAGCTATGTGCGCCGTTGGGAAGGCAATGCGGGCAGTCTTCACTGCTCGTTCAGCTTGATCTGGATCAATCTCCAGGATGCAAGCACCTCCGGGTCGTAACAGCATTGCCGCTTGTGGCAAGAGACGCGCATAGAGGCCAAAGCCGTCGTCCGGCGCGAATAAGGCTTCTGGGGGCTCAAAAGCGATTCCTGGGTGCCACTGCTCCCAGCGGAGATACGGGAGGTTGGCAACGACGAGGTCAAGCGGCCCCCGACACCAGCTGAGGAGATCCCCACAGACAAGATGCACATCCCCTGGTGCAAGCCGATCCCGGTTAATGCGGGCCACCCGCAACGCGGCCAGCGAGCGGTCACTTCCAACCAGGAGGGCAGAGGTCTCAGTTCGGAGCGTCACCGCGAGCGCGACAACAATCGCTCCACAACCGGTGCCCACGTCGACGCAGCGTGGCCGGTCACGGCGCAGACGGAGGCGCTCAGCTGCCCAGGTGACCAGGTATTCGGTTTCCGGGCGGGGAATGAGCGTCGCTGGAGTGACGAGGAAGTCGAGGCCATAAAACTCGCGATGGCCAGTGAGGTAGGCGACCGGTTCCCCTCGTGCTCGCCGTTCGACGAGTTCCCAGAAGCGGTCGAGCGGGATGTCAAGGGGCAGTGGGAGTCGGCGATACAGCTCGGTGCGATCGATGCCGAGGACGTGACAAAGCAGGACTTCCGCATCGAGACGCGGTGAGTCCAAATGGCTAGCTCGGAGACGCTCGGTTGCAGCGCGAATGATGTCACGATAGGTTGGCACGACGCCATTCGCTCAGCTAATGCCGGCGGCACGCAACCGTTCAGCGGTTTCGAGCGCCTGGAGTTCCTGGACAAAGACATCGATTTCGCCGTCAAGCACGGCGGCGAGGTTATTCACGGTCAACTTCAGCCGATGGTCGGTCACGCGGTCCTGAGGGAAGTTGTAGGTGCGGATCTTTTCCGCGCGCTCTCCCGTACCGACCTGGGCGCGACGAATACCAGTACGCTCTTCTTCTTGCTTGCGACGCTGGAGCTCGTAGAGCCGGGCACGCAGAACTGCCATCGCCTTGAGCCGATTCTTCAGCTGTGAGCGCTCATCCTGACAACTCACGACAATACCGGTTGGCAGGTGCGTGATGCGCACAGCCGAGTCTGTCGTGTTGACGCTCTGCCCGCCGTGCCCGCTCGAGCGGAAGACTTCAATCCGAAGATCATTCTCGTCGATCTGCACCTCGACCTCGTCGGCCTCGGGAAGGACGGCAACTGTGGCGGTCGAGGTGTGGATCCGCCCGGCTGATTCAGTGACCGGTACACGCTGGACACGATGCACGCCGCTCTCGTGCTTGAAGTGGCTGTATGCACCCCGCCCGCGTACCTCGAAGATGACCTCTTTGAAGCCGCCAAGTTCCGTCGGGCTACTGGAGAGCACTTCAACCTTCCAACCCTGGCGTTCAGCGTAGCGGGTGTACATTCGGTAGAGGTCGGCGGCGAAGAGTGCAGCTTCCTCTCCGCCCGTTCCGGCGCGAATCTCGACGATAACGTCCTTCTCGTCGTTCGGGTCTTTCGGAACGAGGCGGCGACGGAGATCCTGGTAGATTGCCTCGCGTTCCTCACGGAGCCGCTCCAACTCGTCTGCGGCCAGTTCGGCGAGGTCTGGATCCTCTCCTTCGAGGAGTTCCTCGGCCTGCGCGAGCTGGCGGTCGATATTCTTCAGTTGGCGATAGACCGTGACGATCTCCTCCAGCTCAGCCCGCTCGCGTCCAAGTTGTGCCAGCCGCTGCGGATCGGTTGCCACCGCAGGGTCAGCGAGCAATTGCTCAAGCTCCTCGAACCGCTGCTCCAGTTCGGCGAGTTTGTCGAGAACCGTGATAGTCTGAGTTGTCACGTCCGGTCACCCCCCTCAGTTCGGGTATGCCATGCGGAGGAGTTCAAGTGCCCGGCGAGCCGCTTCGTCGGGCGACGTTGCCTCCTCGATGCGGGCGTTGGCCCGCGCAAGGAGCGCGGGATCGAGTGGCCAGGAATGCAGAGTGATGACGGGACGGCCAAGCTTGAGCGCAAGGGCAATTTCCGAGAGCGTCCCCAACCCGCCACCGATCGCAATGACGACCTGACCGGATGCCACAACGACCGCGTTCCGTGCCTCGCCAAGCCCGGTGCAGATCGGATAGTCAACCCACTCGTTGGCCTCACGTGGGTTGGTCCCGGGCAGGATGCCGATCGTTGCCCCACCGCCTCGCTTCGCGCCGCGGCAGACCGCTGCCATAACCCCTCCGCGACCACCGCAGACGACCGTGACACCGGCGCGAGCGAGGAGCTCGCCCAGTCGCTCAGCCGCCATTGACTCTTCCACTGTCGCCTCGTTTGGCCCGCACACAGCGACCAGCATTGCTGTACCTCACCCAAGCATGAACTCCTCGACGACGGTATAGCGCGGGCCGGAGCGGAACAGTTCGCTGCGGTAGAGCGTCAGGTGCTCGACCGAAAACGGAATGGGTGGCAGTTTGGCGAGACGCTCTAACTCGCGTGGCAAACCCCGCAGCGTGGGGAGATCTTCCGGCCGCACGCGTGCGAGGGTGATATGCGGATGATACGGCCGTGTCTCAGTCGCCTCGGCGAAGTGCCC
>DAOTWO010000250.1:0-5845 GCA_034435855.1 Thermomicrobium sp.
TTCGCTCAGCCTCGGTATAGATACGCGAGAGGAAACGTTCCCCGAAACGAGACAGCGCCCGTTCGATACGCCAGATCTCGATCGCATCGACGCCCACCTCGACGGGGCCAGCTGCATCAGGGTCCCAGATCGGCTCAATGACCACGTCCGACTCCTATGTAAATGAAACCGAGGCTCCGCACCTCAGCAGGCTCATAGATGTTGCGGCCGTCGAGAATGATCGGTGTGCGCATTAGCTCGCGTACTCGTCGGAGGTCGGCTTGCTTGAACTCGTTCCACGGCGTGGCAATGAGTAACGCATCAGCCCCTGTGACTGCTGTATACGGATCGGGAACATAGCGTGCTTCTGGAACCTCACGGGCCGCATTCGCCATCGCTGCTGGGTCATAGGCAGTGACCACTGCTCCTCGCTGGAGGAGCATACGCAGGACGTCGAGCGCCGGTGACTCGCGTACGTCGTCGGTATCTTGTTTAAATGCGAGGCCCCAAAGTGCAAGAGGACGTCCGTGCAAGTCACCGAGGAGTTCCTGTAACTTCCTGACGAAACGCCGTCGCTGATCCTGATTGATCTCGAGGACAGCATGGAGCAGCTGTGGATGGCACCCGACTTCCTCAGCCATGTAGGCTAATGCGCGGACATCTTTAGGAAAACAGCTTCCACCGAATCCGAGGCCAGCCTCCAGAAACAAGGGGCCGATCCGTGGGTCGTACCCCATCCCTTGCGCGACAACCTTCACGTCGGCGCCTACCTGCTCGCAGATCTGCGCGATCTCGTTGATGAAACTGATCCGGGTGGCGAGAATCGCATTTGATGCGTACTTGATCATCTCTGCGGTTCGCCGATCGGTAATTAAGATTGGGGCATTGAGGACTCGATAGAGTTCCGCGACTCGCTCCGCTGCCTCACGATCCTCTGCTCCGAGCACAATTCGGCTCGGATGGAAGACATCATGGACGGCTGAGCCTTCTCGCAAGAACTCCGGATTGCTCACAACCGCGAACGTCGCATCAGGTGGTTTCACCTGCTCAATGAGCGTCGAGACGAAATCACCTGAGCCGATCGGCATGGTGCTCTTGTTGACAATGATTGTGTGTCCCCGCAGGTGACGCCCGATCGCCTCAGCCGCTGCACGCACTGCACGCATGTCGGCATCGCCATCGACTGTTGAGGGAGTCCCTACGCAGATAAAGACGAATTCCGAGTCCGGAATTGCTTCTGCGTAGTCAGTCGTAAAGTGCAATCGTCCTGCTTCGAGATTGCGCCGTATCAATTCGTTGAGACCAGGTTCGTAGATAGGAACGATCCCCTCCCGCAACTTGGCGACCTTCTCTGCGTCGATATCGACGCCTCGGACGGAATTCCCAAGATCGGCGAACGCTCCTCCATACACAAGCCCCACGTATCCAAGTCCCACAATTGCGATCGTCGCCACGGTCGCTCCTCTTCCCTCACCTTAGCGTCGAATACTGAAGTCCGGGTAGCTACCAGTCGGCTCGACCCAGGTACACTCAACCCGCTCTACCCACGCGCCCGGAGGCCCGACGCGGACACGATCTTGTAGGCGCTCCAAGGCAGAACGCGGGCCCTCGGCCCACAACTCCACCGACCTCCCATCGGGGCGGTTACGCACCCAACCGACCAGTCCCAGTCGTTCCGCTTCGTCCACCACGAAGAAGCGGAATCCAACGCCCTGCACGCGACCATACACGACACAATGCAGAGCAGCGCGTTCGCTCATCCTTCCCCCTCGAGCAGTACGGCCTCTTCCAATGCATTTTCTGTCGACTGGTATGCAGCAAGGAATTGCTCCCACGCCGCGGCGAACGTGCCCTCAGCGATTGCTGCTCGCATTTTCTGCATAAGATTTTGGATAAACCGTAAATTGTGAATCGTGGCCAGTCGATAGGCAAGGAGTTCTTTCGCCCGGAAAAGATGGTGGAGATACGCAGCACTGAAATGACGACAGGTATAGCAGTCACACGTCTCGTCCACGGGGGCGGTCAGAAACTTGAAACGTGCTGATGTAATGTCAATGCGGCCGCTCGACGTGAAGAGTGCGCCATGGCGGGCGAGCCGTGTTGGTAAGACGCAATCGAAGAGATCGACGCCAAGTGCGACCGCTCGCCAGAGATCTTCCGGTGCGCCAACGCCCATCAAGTACCGCGGACGATCTTCCGGGAGGGCCTGTAGGCTCGCTGCAAGCATCGCATCCAACAGCGGTTTCGGCTCACCGACGCTCAAGCCACCAATTGCGAAGCCGTCTACTGGAAGCGCGGCGATCGTCGCCGCGCTCTGCTGGCGGCGCGTCGCGTCGAAACCTCCTTGGGCGATGCCGAAGAGCAAAGGGCGCTCTTCCGCGGACATCTTCGCTGTCCGCTCCTGGAATCGCTCGATGCTCCGACGTAACCACCGGTGCGTCCGCTCCATCGCGTCGCGTTGACGCTGCTCAGGTTCCCCGTATCCTACGACGTCATCCAGCGGCATCACAATGTCGGAGCCGAAGATGAACTGAAGATCGATCACAGATTCCGGCGTGAGTTCGCAGAGTGATCCGTCGATGTGAGAGCGAAAGATCACCCCGCGTTCGGTCACCTGCCGCAACTTCGCCAGACTGTAGACTTGGAACCCTCCCGAGTCCGTCAGGATTGGTCCGTCCCACCCCATGAAAATGTGTAGCCCACCGACCGCTTCGAGTACCTGGGGACCAGGACGCAGGGAAAGGTGATAGGTGTTTGCCAGGATAATCTCGCTGCCAGTGGCCCGGATCTCCTCCGGAGTCAGCGATTTGACAGTCGCTTGGGTTCCGACCGGCATGAACGCCGGAGTGTGCACGATACCGCGACGCGTCCTGAGCAGCCCAAGGCGGGCAGAAGTTGTGCTCTCACGTCTCACGACCCTAAACGATTGCATCGTTCGTCCTCCTCGCCTCGGTGCTGACCGCAGCGAGGCTGTGCGTGAACGGGTATACCATGACAACCCAGTCAGGCGGAGAGGTGTATGCATCAGCGCTCGAGAAAGTTACTCGCTCGTCTGCTCGAACTTTTCTATGGCCCCCTCGCCTCACTGTACCCGCTGCTCACGCATGTGCTCTTTGGTGGAGCATGGGCCGATTGGCAACGATCGGTTGAGACGTGGCTCGTTTCGGCAGCACGCATCGTTGAGCTGGGTTGCGGCCCAGGTGATCTTGCCGCATGGTTGGCCAGACCGGGACGAGTGGTGGTTGCTGTGGACCTTTCGCGACAGATGACGCGGATCGCCCGCCGCCGAACGGCCGGTTTGCGAGAAGTCTGCATCGTCCAGGCGGATGCTGGGGCTCTTCCCGTGCGCGACTCGAGTGTCGACGCTGTGATCACGACATTTCCGACCACGTTCTTCCTCGAGGAGACAACGAACGAAGAGATCGCACGCGTCCTACGCCCCGGTGGCCTGTACGTCGCGGTCGTCGCCGTTCGGCCCACGTGGTGGCCGCTCTGGATGCGCCCTTGGTATCCCGTCCTACAGCGCCTCCTTGGCCCGTTACCCGCAACCGGTTGTGAAACGATGCCACAACCACGGGACAATGTCAGACTCAAGGGAGAGTGGGTGCGCGCGGAGCTTCTGAACGGTGTGCTTTGTCTCTGGGTTGCGCGGAAAGTGCAGGAATAAGAGCCGATTGACCCGCTCAGCGCTCCCAGTGACTCTCAGTAGTGCTGGATGACGACGGTGTATCGTTCAGGAGATCGTCCAAGTCAACGAGATCAGCTAAGGGGTCTTCTTTCGTCGGCTCGCGCCGGCCGTTAGCGGCAGTGAAGTCTGTTGCAGTTGAGAGAACTGGTGACGGGGGAGGAACCGACGCTGCCGCAGGGGCTGTAGCTGGAGCAGGTGCCTGGTCAGCGACAACAGCTTGTGCGGCTTGCTGCGTCGTCGTCGCGACTTCACTCAATGCGGCACGCGTCTCTTGCTGAACCGAGAGCACGGAAGTCGTCACTTCAGCAGTACTCGTCTGAACCTCGCGGAACGCTTGTTCGAACTCACTTGTCAGTTCGCGTGTTGCGTTGCGGAACTCGCGCACAGCGCGCCCGATTCCTGCAGCGATTTCGGGCAACTTGCCAGGCCCGAACAGAATGAGCGCAAGCATCATAATCACGAGGATTTCCCCAATTCCCATTCCAAAGAAGTCCATGGCTCTTCCTCATTCGTTGGCGCGTGCGCCCCGGACCAAGCATCGACGTCCCAAATGCAGAGGCATCGAGCTACGGTGGAGAGTATAACAGCCCCGGGAACAGCGGCTGGGGGGATGCGTGAGCGCTCAGGGAAGCATTGCAATTGACGGGCGTCTGCTCGCCTACCGCCGCGGGGGGATCAGCCGCTACATCCGCTGCCTGGCGGCGGCGATCGCCACGAGTGAAGCAAACGTGTGCGCCACAAGTGGCTTTACATTCTCCCTCATCGCCAACCGTCTGATCGTCGATTCCCCGCTGCCACTTCTCCGCGTCTGGACTCCACCTCACCATCCGCTAGAGGAGTGGACGCTTGGGTGGGAACTCGCGCGACAACCGGTCGCTCTTGTCCATGCGACCGATTTTGTTCTCCCCCACCTGCCGAAGCGGATTCGCGGCGTCGTGACCATCCACGATCTCGCTTTCCTTGATGCTCCCGGTGAGCTCGCTCCCGACGCACATCGGTACTATGCACGCACTCTACCCGGTTTACGGCGCGCAGACCGGATCATCGCCGTTTCGCATGCAACTGCCCGGCGAATCGCCGAATTCGTTCCGGACGTGGCTCCTCGCATTCGCGTAATCCATCATGGCGTTGAAGAACGGTGGTTCCATCCACACCCCGATCCGATCCGACAACTCTCTTCAGTGCTCGGGCATGAAACGGGCTTTCCCTTCACTTCACGTCCAATCGTTCTGGCTGTGGGTACGGTGGAGCCTCGCAAACGGTATGACCTTCTTCTGGATGCTTTTCTGGCGCTTCATCGCTGGCTTGAAGGTGCTCCATTCCTTGTGATCGTCGGTCAAGAAGGTTGGAATGTAGCCACGACAATAATGAGAGTGCGCAGACTCCAGGCACAAGGTATTTTACAATGGCTTGCTGATGCGCACGATGACCTTTTGCATGCTCTCTATTCTGTCGCAACAGTACTAGTCGTGGCTAGCCGCGACGAGGGCTTCTGTCTACCGGCGCTGGAGGCACTCGCCGCAGGCTTACCCGTGGTAGCCTTCGCAGTTGGTGCCCTGCCGGAGGTGGCCGGAGACGCTGCCCTGCTTGTGCACGACCAGACTTCCGAGGCGCTGGCTGAAGCATGCAGAACTCTCCTACAGAACGATAGCTTACGGCAAGACTACGCAAGGCGAGGTCGCGTGCGCGCACGGCAGTTCTCCTGGACTCGTGCAGCGGAACAAACTCTTACGGTGTATCGGGAGGCACTCGAGGATGGTAGATGACCAGTGGCTTGCTGTCGGCCTCGGGAATCCGGGGCCGAGGTATGCCGACACGAGGCACAACGTCGGATTCTGGGTAATCGACGCGTTAGCAAGAGAATTCAGGATTCCCGGCTACGAGCGTCGTTTTGACGGAGAGTTTGCCTCGATTCATACCGATCGAGGTCAATTGCTCCTGCTGAAGCCACTGACGTTTATGAACTTGAGCGGTCGAGCTGTGCGAAAAGCGGTTCACTGGTACAAGCTTCCCTTGGATCGCGTACTGATCATTCATGATGATATGGATCTTCCGCTCGGCGTGATCAGATTACGACAAGGCGGAAGCGCGGCAGGTCATCATGGCGTCGAGTCGGTGATCAGTGAGCTTGGGAGCGACCGGTTTGCACGGCTTCGTGTCGGTATTGGGCGTCCAGCG
>DAOTWO010000251.1:0-9309 GCA_034435855.1 Thermomicrobium sp.
ACAAAACGCGGCGCGCACGCAGGGCATCGGGGTTGTATCCTCGCCAGACCGGGACACCACAATACCGCTCTCCTTCGGGGCAGGGTGGATGAAGCCCTGCACGATCGCGTAGGACGCACGGCGGTTGCGCCACATACTGCCCGATCCGCGGCAGCACTTGGCGCACCTGCTCCGTTTCCTGTCGCGCTGTTTCCCAGATTTCCCACTGGGCGTCAAAGCACAAGCGCTTGATCCACTTCCAAAGATAGGCAAGGAGTGTTCCAGACTCGTAAAACCGTACATGGTGCGCGTTCGGTAAGAGATAGAGCGCGTACTCGGCCGGTACCCCGGCATCAAGCAGCCGGTTCTTTGTCTCCCAGAGCACGCGAATTGTTTCTTGATACTCATCAAGCGCTGCTGGTACGCGCGCGATGTCTTCGGGAACGATGACATCCGGCTCTTCCCGAAGATGCGCCAACAAGACCGGCCCAGAGCTCAGCGTCCCACGATGGCGCTGGTTCTGAGCATCTTCCGCTCCACTGATCCGCTTTTGGAACGTGAACGACACGTGTGTCAGCGTCTGCATCAGCTTGGAGTGCATCGCCAAAAACAGCGGATGTCCCAGGTAGTGGTTCTTCGCTGGATCGAGCACCAGGGCAATCGCGGTATCGTCATCAAGCTCAGCCCGTGACCGACCCAGCACTGCACGCACCGCATCAGCCAGCACACGCTCCGCATCTGGGGTGTGCGCCACAAGTCGCGAGTGGTACGGTCCAAGCGCCTCATCGAACTCGCGGAAGAACGCCTCACTCGCACTCCGCTCGAGTGCTGCCGTAAACGACTGCAACACCTGATATTCCAACGTCTCCTCAAGAGCCAGCACCGAGGGATCAAGCGGATGGCCCGGAGCACCAAGGAAGTTGGGATCGACCGCGAGCACCTCCTCGACCATCCGATTGACGACATACCGCACTTCCCGAGGAGCATCCAGTTGATTGGCCAGTACAAAGTAGCGAAGCAGCGTGAGCGCGTTGACTGTGTGGTAGAGATGCGCTGGTGTCGCCAGCGGAAGCACATAGCGCGCCACTTCCTGCGCCCGGCGCTGCACCGCCGTTCGCACCCGTTCTTGCACTTCTGGACGTTGACTCCGCGCACGCGCTGGGAAGACTTCGGCGTAGCGCACCGCAAGATCAGGCGTCAGGAGCTCGACTAACCGACGGTACCCGGCCAGCGCCCGCTCCATCGCTGCCCGATAGAGCGCATCCAGGGGCGCGGGGAGTTCCGGCGTCACCATCGTCGCGCCGGTCACCTCGCGGTAGCGCTGTGAAACCTGCTCCGAGTTGTAGAACGGGTGATGGTGAAAGAACGACCAAATGGCCAAACGCGAGACACCGTCCAGCACAAAAACAAAGTGGGCATGCTGAAACGTCGTGTGATGGCCCGCAGCAAACAGGTCCGGGTACAAGGCAGCGGCTCGCTCACGCCGTGCAGCACGTGCCGCATCACCGTTGCCGGCAAAAAGTTCAGCCACGCGCTCGACATTCGCCGGCCGTGCCCCATAACATGACCATGCAGCGGCCACCGTCAGCGCGAAGGGGTGCGTACTCGACTCGCTCCGCACCAGCCGCACGGTTGGCGGCGGCGAGCGGAACGGATACTCAACATCCAGCGACTGAATCGGATCCGTCGCCATTGGCGCCCCCTCTCGCGCTTGCCCCGCTCCGAGTGTACGTCCAGCCATCACTCAGTGTAGCACAGTGTACGTACACTGGACGAGTGGCCTCCAGCGTGTTCTGCCACCGTAGCTCCCTTGCTCCCACCGTTGGGGCTCCGCTACCGTTCAGGTGCGCGGCAGCCTCTCGATCGGCTCGGCGCAAGCGCTGCGGCCGGCTACAGGACGGCTACGACAGAGGAGTACGTCAGGCGCAGCAGCTGCATACTCGATGACCACAACGAGCACACAGCCAATCAAGCACCTCGCCACGCAACTCCGGAACCCCGGGTTCTCCAGTCCCCTTCGAGAATTCTCCTGGTCCACCTCGGGCTTTCCTCGGACTAGCCCCCTCTTGGGGCAGTCCCGCTCCACGAGCGACACACCACGTCACGCTGGGCTCATCATTCAATGAGCGCATGACCGTGGCGCTCAGCACTGTTTTGTCTCACCGGCAAGGGAATCATCCGGGACATACCGCATCAGCAAAGCCCGCCATGACAGTGCAAGCCCCAACGAACGCTCGCGACGCGCCGCACTGCGCACAGGCCGCCAGGAGCTCCCGTCCGATTGCAGTACCCCGGCCGTACTCTCGGAGGGAACGCCACTTCGCAGCCTGGACCGACAGACCCGGCGGAGGATGGCCGGAAACCTGCCAAAAGTGCGTTCCCACTGACGAGCCCTCCTGCCTCTCAATCTTCCAGCGTGTCTCTTCGTCCTGTATCTCCCAGAGAAGCATTGGAACAGCGGAGAGCATCCCACTCATCGCCCCGCTGTCGATCCATGAGACCACCGCATGCCAGTCAGCGTCCGGTATCGTTCTTGCAGCACTCGACGACTGCGCGGGATCATCAAGGAACGAGGGAGCAAGCCGATGCGCGAGCATGAACCACTCGTTGAGGCAGTGACCCCGCTTGCCGAACTTGCCGAGAAGGTACCGACGCTGGAAGGCGTGCCAACCGGCGTCCCCGGGCTCGACGAACTCTTCTTTGTCACCGAATGGCGGGACGGCAAGCCGATGCGCCGTACGCTCGGCGGGATCCCGCGCTACGCCGTGCTCCAGGTGACTGGTGTCTCCGACACTGGCAAGAGTCTTCTGGTCGAGCAGTTCGCGGTCGAACGCGCCCGGCACGGGGAAACCTGCGTCTTCGTTACGACTGAGGCACCTGGGCCGTTTGCCGCGCTCAGCTTGCAACTCCGCGCCCGGGCAATGGGTGTCCCGGTCGAGACAATCGATCGCTCCATCGTCTTGATCGACGCCGCAACACACACGAGTCTGGCACACGATCTCGGCACACTCCTGAGCACGCTGACCTACGCGATCCGCACGTACCGCGCGAAGGCCGTCGTCATTGACTCGTTGACCGGTTTCTACGAGGCGCGCGAAATGCAGGCGCGCGAGATCGTGCGGCCGCTGTACCTCTTCTTAAAGAGATGGCATCAGACCGCCCTCGCTGTCTCCCAGAAACGAAGCGGGCACGAGCTCCTCACCGCGGAAGCCGCCGGCGGCTTCGCCGTCGGTCATCTCCTTGACGGCTCGCTCGTCCTCGCCAAGCAGACGATCCTCTCCCCTCAGCAGGCTCGTCTCTACCGCACTCCAATCGGCGAGACGGTCCGGCTCTTCCGCATCGACGGTTGCCGCCTGAGCGGACACGACACGACAACGCATCTGCTCGAGATCACACCCGAGGGCTTAGTTCGCATCGGCCCGCAGCTGACCGAGTTGGTACGCAGCGCTCACGCCCGTGAAGAGGAGGGCGAAGAATGACTCCGATTGAGGTCACACCTCAGCCACCCGATATCGACAAGCGCGCACTCCGCGTCTTTCTCAAGGCGATCGAACTGGTCGGGGGGCCGCGTCAACTTGTGGAACTCCGCCGTCTCACCTGGCTGCCAAGCCTGATGGAGGCAGCCTACGCCGTCGTCTTGGCTGAGGAACATCACTGGTCAGCCGAGGAGATCGCCCGTTTCCTCGGCGTCTCGACCGCTGCCGTGCGCCACCTCTTGCGAGCGCCAGAGGCGGCAGTACTGGAGCGCTTGCGCGGCGAGGAGCCAAGCGAGCACAACGTCCATGTCGCTGGTGGACTCGCCAAACTGGCACTCGACGCCTTGCGACGGGAGGAAGAGAGCAGCTCGCCTGAGCTCGAAAGGTGAGGTGAACGGCCGCACTACTCTATCGTAGACAACCCGTTTGGCTTCCGCGTTTGTGAACGCGGGGTCTCTCAGCAAGGCACCTGCGCCTCAGGTCGTGTCTCCCAACACAACGCGAGGCGCACGCCTGCCCGAGGCGCAAGTCTGGACGGCCAACGCTGCATCTCTACCTCTGGTGGATTTTCTCTCCCCATCCACTGCTGCCGGAGAGCACTGCGTCATGGCAAGAATAGCCGTGTATGTCCTACTTTTGCTGCGATCGTCGTGGATCCGGTCCAGCCAGCTCGGATTGCACGAGTCTTTGCTCGGCTTGGTATTGACGAGTCTCGACGCCTCGGACACATGCAAAGAGGCCCAGGCGGATTCTTGGCTCTTCATGCGCGGTATTCCCGCAGTGGTCACCGTGGCCTTGACTGGGAACCCCATCGTCTCAGCAACGACGGTTTGTTACTGCCCACCACATAGAGTGAATGCTGAACACGCGTGATCCCCTCCCAAGTATCGAGCGTGCGGTCCGTTGAGGCACGAGACATCCCCCTGGAGACGGGGAACACGCTGTGTTCCCCTGAAAGGCCTTGACCAGTCAAGTGCGGCCGAACAGCCCTCCCTTCGTCGCACCGTCTGCAATGGCCGGGGAGGACGACGCGCACCAACTGCTCCACCAGGCAACCGAGCCCTCCAGAACACCAGGCGCACAGTTTGCAGAGCCCGACTCGGAGCTTGGCAGGAGGCCACAGCCGACCAGATCAGCGAGATACGAGGAGAAACGATGGTTCCGGCATCCTAGGCCAGAGAGAGCGGTTGCTCGGCGTGCTTGGGAAACCAAGGAAGACTGTCTTCCCTGTCATCGGGCAGCGGCACGATGCTCCTACGCCAGAAGTACGAAATTCCCACTTTCCTGCCAGTGAACTGGGTGGTATGCTGCGAGCGTGTCACACCGAGACGCACGGTGAATGACAGGATGGATGCATGGTTGGAGAGATCGAAACCTGGGACGGCACCCCGGAACGCGAGGATCTGAGCTGGTTGACTGAGCCGCCACTCTATTGGATCGTCGAGCATGAGGAACCGCTCCCGCCCATTCCGGGCCTTGCCTACCTGGCGACCAACCGCTATGCCGACACTGCGTACGATCAGACGCTCGTCGCTACCCCCGACGAACCAGAGTTGATCGAACTGCTTCGCTCAGCACCCGGCGTCCGGGCGATCGAGCCCGGCTATCTCCGCTATTTCTTCCAACAAGACACGGTGATCGCCGTCGTCAACGGCGCCGCGATCACCTGGTTCGAATCGGTTGACGAAGCCCTCCAGTGGGATCCCTTCGCCGATCCAGAGACAACCCTCCCACCCGGACCGAGCTGCTGAGGCAATGCCCGCGCCTGACATCCTTGCCGTTTTCACCGTGACCCTTCTCTTCGCCGGGGATCACTGTCTCCTGCTCGAACGGAGTTCCAACCGGGCACGGCTCCCCGGCTTCTGGACGGGCATCGGCGGCCGCGTCGAGCCCCATGAGTTGAACCGACTCGCCCAAGCCGCCCGTCGCGAGCTCGCGGAGGAAATGGGAATCTCCCTTGACACCCTCCCCACAATCGTCTTGCGCCGCGTGCTTCTGCAGCACCGCCCGACAAGTGCTGAGTTGACAGTGCTCCTCTACTTCACTGGTGAACTCCCTGAGCCGATACCCCTGTCACCCGGACCGGAGGGACTATTCCACTGGGTCAACACCTCAACCCTCGAGACACTCCCCCTCGCCGATAACGCCCGGCTTGTCCTGCCAAACCTCGTGACCGACCAGATCCGCGACCCCCAGGGCATCGAGCCGGTCAAACTTGGCATCGCCCGCTGCGACGCAAGCGGCCGCGTCGTGGACGTCCTTTGGGGGTGAGTGCCACGCACCACAACACCTTGGTGGTCCATACCTTACTAAGGGTCGGACGCACTGCTCCCTCCGTGGCGCCCCGCAGGGGATCGTGGAAGACAGCACAACGATTTCCCTCCTGAACTGGCCAGAACACTGGGGTGGAATTCCAGGGAGTCTTTTCTCCCACCACTGATCACCGCCCCACACCGACAAGGCACACTTGTCCGCAAAGACGCTGGGGGCAGGAGCGCGGCTGAAGAGGGGCCGTACGCGACAAACAACGCACGCTGGACCCGACAGTTGACTGCGTCAAGCCACAGAAGCAACCACTCGATTGACCACAGACGACACTCAGAGATCCGCGATTATCATTTGCTTCTTGGCGGATGGACTCCCACCTCACTCACAGTCAAGGGACGGTACGTACCACCCCATCTAGGCATTCTGAATAGCGTCCACAGGCGCTGAGAGGACACCAAGGGCTACCCGAGATCGCACCCCGTCCGCGGACGCACTCTCCCAACCGGTCACCTCGGCCAATCTGCTACTGGCGACTCCTCGGCCGCTGTGCTGTGCGGCTCCATGTCAGGCGCCACGGTGCACGGGGGCCCTGAGCAAGCGTCCGTTGTCATCCCGGGTACACCGTCCTTCAGCTCCGCAGCATGGCTTCGTGGTTCGTGTGCGCTATGGCAGTCCTCGAGTATCGCGCTTCCTCTTTGGTCTGCTCACACGGCGCATAGCCGTGGGGGGTCATGGCGTCACGGTGCGTATCTCGCTCGTGGCTGGTAACAGTCGCCGCCCAACCGCCCCAGTAAGAACAACGCCCTGGTTCTCGCTGGCAGCGGGAACCAGGGTTCCGGATGGGGCGATCTCCGGCAAACCAAGAGAACAATTAGCCTTCGCGACGCTTCAGCTGCTCCACGACCGGCTTGGCCTCGCGTTCTAGCGTCTTGGCAACGTCCGCAAAGACAGTCCCCGGATCTTCAAGTTGCACAGTCACACGTTCCAGGCCCTTCCCAATGATCTGGTCGCCGTTCGGGATCCACACACGGGCGGCATCCTGCTGACGCGTCTTTGGCAGCTGATCGACGGCCGTCTTGAAATTCGGATTCTGTTGGTAGAACTGCTGCATCTCTTGGCTCTGGACCGCCGACTTCCTCACCGGCATGTACCCAGTATTCTGTGACCACCACATGGTGTTCTCAGGCGATGTTGCAAACGTCAAATACTTGAACGCCGCTTCCTGAATCTCTTTGGGCTTGTTCTTCAAGATCGCGAGGCCTGAACCGCCCGTGCAGCAACCAAATCCCATCGGCCCTTCTGGCAAGAACGAGGTTCCAACCGGGAAGCTCGCCGAGTTTGTGATCCCCCGAAGGGATGCTGTCGACGCCATCATCGCGACCGCCGCGCCATTGACGAAGTCGGCGACAATGTCCTTCGATGGCACCGCCCACCCATCCCTGACCGTCGAGAGATAAAAGCTGCCGGCTTCCACCGCGGGGGCTTCCTGAATGCGGATCGTGAAGTCCGGATCCGAGTAGCGGCCGCCCCACTGCCACACCACCGGCTGGAAGAGCCAGGCAATGTACGATGCGGCACTCGGATGCGCGAAGGCATAGCGTACAGTCTTACCACCTTCTTGCTTGACCAACTTTGGCACCCATTCGACAAACTCTTCCCACGTCTTCGGCCCACGATCAGGTAGGCCAGCTTCCTGCCACGCCTGCTTGTTGTAGTAGAAGAGCGGAGTGGAGCGGGCGAACGGTACCCAGTAGATCACTCCCTTGCGAGTACCCTCCTCGATCAAGGGATCCACATAGTCTTTGGTATCGATTTGGTTCGCGGCAAAGAGGTCGTTCAGGGGCAAGAGGACATCGTTCAAGTAAAACTTGAACCACCACACGTCCGACAACAGCACGATGTCCGGTGTTGTTCCTGCTGCAAGTGCTTGTGTTAATTTTTGCGCGGTCTCCTCGTAGCTTCCCTGGTACTGATAGTCGACTACGACTTCGTTCTGCGACTCGTTAAAACGCTTGACCATTCCCTGCTCGGCTTCACCAAGGTTTCCGCTGAACGATCCCCAGTAGACCACTTTGACTGTTGATCCGGGAGTCTTCACCACCGCTGGTGCAGTGGGTGTCGCCATACCGCTCGTTGCTGGAGCTGCGGTGGGGCTTGGGGCTGCCCCGCCACCCGTCATCGCCGGTGCGGAAGTCGGTGTTGCTTGCTGCTGACCACAGGCAGCGAGTAACGCCATCCCCGAGAGGCCACCCAAGGCGAGTAGCAAACGGCGGCGAGTCAAGTTCTGCGGCATCGTGTCCCTCCTCAACACTTCATCAACCCACATCCACGCCATGATTCATCCCTTTAGCGCGCCACCTCCGATTCCCTTCACAATCCAGCGCTGCGCCACCACGTAGACGATCAGCATCGGGAGGAGCGCCATCACGGTGCCAGCAAGGATCGGCCCCCAGTTCTGGACCCCCTCGACCTGGTAGAGGTACGCGACTCCGATCGGCACCGTACGCCACTCCAGTCGGTTGGTCGCCACCAGAGGCCACAGGAAGTCGTTCCAATGTGCCACCAGGTAAATCACGAGAAACGTCACAATGACTGGCTGAGAGAGTGGCAGCACAACGTGTCGGATCAACCCCAGATGTCCACAGCCATCCAACCGTGCCGCATCCAGGAGGTCACGAGGCAGCGTGAGAAAATGTTGACGGAAGAGAAAGACTCCAAACGCAACAGCTGCCACCGGAATAATCAACCCCTGGTAGGTGTTGATCCATCCTAGTCTAGCGATCGTCAAGTAGTTCGGCAGCAAAGTCACGGTGCTGGGTACCAGCAAGGCAGCGATGACGAGCGCAAAGACAAGCCCCTTACCGCGCACCCGCAGGAAAACGAGCGCATACGCAGAGAGCAAGGCAAAGACCAGCTCTAAGGTGACTGCCCCGAGCGTGGTGACGATACTGTTGACAAAGAAGCGTCCAAACGGTACCGCTTGCCAGGCTGCGACAAAATTGCTCCATTGTGGATCGCTCGGGATCCAGACGGGCGGGAAGGTGTAGATCTCTCGGTTGGTTTTGAGCGCACCGGTTGCCACCCAGTACAGCGGCAATCCCATGATGACAACGACTGCCAAGACCATGAGCCCGAGAAGTGCACGCCCCACCAAACGTCGCCACCGGATCCTGCTAGTCATAGGAGACCCTCCGCTCACCGATGCGCACTTGCAGCAGGCTGATCACAGCCAGTAAGGCAAAGAGCACCACCGCCGCCGCTGCGGCACGTCCCGCGTTAAAGGCAACGAATCCTTGTTCCCAGATGTAGAAAAGGAGTGTCGTCGTTGCGTTGACCGGGCCACCGTCGGTCAACACCTTGATCAGGTCGAAGGCCTGGAAGGAGCTAATCGTTGAGACAACAACGAGGAAGAGTGTGATTGGTCCGAGCTGCGGCATCGTGACAAACCGAAAACGCTCCAGCATCCCAGCACCGTCGACCGTCGCCGCCTCATACAGCTCCTTCGGAATCCGCTGGAGCCCGGCGAGATAGACGATGGTCGTGAACCCGACGTTCTTCCAGATGTAGACAAGGATCACTGCAACCA
>DAOTWO010000252.1:0-3929 GCA_034435855.1 Thermomicrobium sp.
GTCCTTCACGCGGCCCCCGCGGACGAGAACGACCGAGTGCTCTTGCAGATTGTGCCCCTCACCCGGAATATACGCCGTCACCTCAATACCGTTCGTCAGCCGGACACGAGCAATCTTACGCAGTGCCGAGTTCGGCTTCTTTGGCGTCATCGTCCGCACCGCGATGCAGACACCGCGCTTCTGTGGATTCCCCTTTGGCACCTGGCGCAACTTGCCCGCGTTTCGACCGACACGGCTATAGATGAATTGGAGCGCAGGTGCCTTGGACTTTTTGGTCCGCTTCTCTCGGCCTTTGCGCACCAGCTGATTGATCGTCGGCACGTCGGGCCTCTCTCTCTGCCCAGCGCTGGTTCCCCAGCGCTCCCTCTACTCTGAACAATAACATACCCTCGTGACCCGAACCCGGGTCACGAGGGTAAAGTCTACAGCACTATTCCCGAACCGTCAAGCAACTTGCCGGCTGCCGAGAGGCGCCTGCACTACCACTAGCTGCACCACTCGGTTCCTCACGCGCTGGCTTTGGAATCCGCAGCCTCGTCCGGATTCCCCGGTTGCCCACCGGCCTCTGCACTCTGGGCGAGCCCCGGGAGCGGTTCTCCACCAGGGCCGAGCCCCACCGCGGCCAAGCCCGCGAGCGTCACCTCGTCAAGCGCACTCAGCGCTGCCTCGCGTCGGCGCTTCCGCTCCCAGAACCCAGAACCGGCGGGAATCAACTTGCCAATGATGACATTCTCCTTGAGACCACGCAGGTAGTCGACCTTGCCTTGGATTGCCGCCTCGGTCAGGACTCGCGTCGTCTCCTGGAAGGAAGCCGCCGAGAGCCAGCTCTCCGTCGCAAGCGAGGCCTTGGTAATCCCCAGCAAAACTTGCTGGGCAGTTGCCGGTACACCACCCTGCGCGATGACCTCTTCGTTGATCCGCAGCAGTTGCGTCCGGTCGAGCATCTCCCCGACCAAGAGATCTGTATCTCCCGGATCGGTCACCGCAACCTTACGCAACATTTGTCGGATAATGATCTCGATGTGCCGGTCGTTGGTAACCACACCCTGTGACTTGTAAACCTTTTGTACTTCGTCCAGGATGTACCGCTGCACCACATCCCGGCCGAGTGTCGAAAGAAGCTCCTCCGGACTGGCATTTCCATCGGTCAAAGGCTGGCCAGCAGTGACGCGGTCACCGTCGCTGACAAGCAAGTGCGCTGCCGCCGGGATCTGGTACTCCTCGCGTCGCTGCTCTTCGCGCCGGATAACGACTTCGTTCCCGTCCACGAACACTTCGCCGTCGAGCGTGGCAACGATCGGTTCTCCCTCTTGTCCTTCCGCAGGCTGAGCGAGTACCTGTCCTGCAGCGACCAACTCCCCCGTACCTACAAGGAGCACGTACCCTTCCGGCACCCGGTGTGTCTCCGTTTCGAGTCGGTCATCGTGCACCACAACCTTCCGACCGTATTCGTCCTCGACGATCTGCACCACGCCGTCGATCTTCGCCAGGATCGCCTTTCCCTTCGGTTCTCGGGCCTCAAACAACTCCTCGACGCGCGGCAGACCCGTCGTAATGTCCTCACCAGCTACCCCACCAGTGTGGAACGTGCGCATCGTCAACTGGGTTCCCGGCTCACCGATGCTCTGCGCGGCAATGATGCCAACCGCTTCACCGAGTTCGACGATCTGCCGGGTGGCCAGATTCCGACCATAGCACAGCCGGCACACCCCATAATCAGCTGTGCAGTACAGCGGCGTGCGGATCATCACTGCGGTGATCCGCTGTGCCGGATCTGACCGCTCGAGCGAGGCAATGATCTGCGCCACAATAGGCTCGGTCAGCTCCTCGTTCCGCCGCACCAAGAGCTCCCCGGTCGCTGGATCAATCAAGTCGCGTGCCGCGACGCGCCCGAGGATCCGGTCGGCGTACGTCTCGCGATCAGGCAAGTCCTCTAGCCGTACCCACATTCCGTCCTCGGTGCCACAGTCGTCGATCGTCACGATGACGTCCTGCGCTACGTCGACGAGGCGCCGCGTGAGGTACCCGGAGTCGGCCGTTCGCAGCGCAGTGTCTGCAAGACCTTTGCGAGCGCCGTGCGTTGAGATGAAGTACTCCAAGACCGAGAGTCCTTCGCGGAAATTCGAGCGGATCGGAAGCTCGATGATCTGCCCCTTTGGGTCGAGCATCAAGCCTCGCATACCGGCCATCTGGTTGATCTGGTTGATGTTCCCCTTGGCACCCGACTTACTCATCATGTAGAGGCTGTTCTGCTCGCCCAGACTCCGCTCCACCACTTGGGCTAGTTCGTCGCGCGCCTCGTTCCAGATTGCCACCACCTCTCGGTGGCGCTCAGCGTCGGTGATGAGACCGCGTCGGTACTGCCGCTCGACCTCAGCCACTCGCTGATCAGCACGCGCGGTGATTTCCGCCTTCTCCGGCGGAATGTGCACATCGGTCACACCGATCGTGATTCCGCTCTTCGTGGCGTAGTGGAAACCAAGATCCTTGATGCGATCAGCCAGTCGTGCTGTCTCGTCCGGACCAAGTCGCTGGTAGCACTCGGCAATAAGCCGTCGCAGCGCTTTGCGGTCCATGAGCTCGTTCCAAAAGCCGAGTTCCTTGGGCAGAATCTCGTTGAAGAGCACTCGTCCAACAGTCGTCTCGACGAGCTCCGGACCGCTTGCGTCGACTTCCATTCGCAAGCGGATCGGCGCCTGAAGATCAACCGCACCACTCTGATAGGCCAGCACCACCTCGTCTCGGTTCGCGAAAACTTTGCCCGCTCCCTTCGCTTCCGGATTCGGGAGCGTCATCACGTAGCACCCGAGAACGATGTCTAGAGTGGGCGCGATCACTGGCTCCCCGTCCGAAGGGTCAAGGAGGTTCCGCGTGGAGAGCATGCGCTCCCGCGCCTCACGCTGCGCTGCGGCCGAAAGCGGCACATGCACCGCCATCTGGTCTCCGTCAAAGTCGGCATTGAACGCTGCACACACCAGAGGATGCAGCTGGATCGCCGACCCTTCGATCAACTTCACTTCAAACGCCTGGATACCCAGACGGTGCAGTGTCGGCGCTCGGTTGAGTAGCACAAGGTAGTTCTGGGTGACCTCCTCAAGGACATCCCAGACGCGCGGATCCATCCGCTCCACGAGTCGCTTGGCTGCCTTAATATTGTGCGCATGCCCGTGCACCACCAGCCGCTGCATCACAAACGGCTTAAAGAGCTCGAGCGCCATCCGCTTTGGCAAACCGCACTGGTGCAACTTCAGGTCTGGGCCTACCACAATCACCGAGCGACCCGAGTAGTCTACTCGCTTGCCCAGGAGGTTCTGGCGGAAGCGCCCCTGCTTCCCCTTCAGCATGTCCGAGAGACTCTTGAGCTTGTGCTTGCTCGTTCCGGACACGACACGCCCACGGCGGCCATTATCAATGAGCGCGTCGACCGCCTCCTGCAGCATGCGCTTCTCGTTTCGAATGATGATGTCTGGTGCGCCCAACTCGATCAGCCGCTTCAGCCGGTTGTTCCGGTTAATGACACGCCGATAGAGATCGTTGAGGTCCGACGTTGCGAACCGGCCTCCGTCAAGCTGCACCATCGGACGAAGATCTGGCGGGATAACCGGGAGTACGGTTAACAGCATCCATTCCGGTCGATTCCCGCTCTTCCGGAGTGCCTCAACAAGGCGCAACCGCTTGGCGATCCGCTTTTGTCGCTGCCCCGTTGCCTGTGCCATTTCGGCTCGTAGCTGCGCGGAGAGCTGGTCAAGATCCATACGCGACACAACCTCATAGACCGCTTCCGCCCCCATCTTGGCCTCAAAAACCCCTGAGGCGATATCCATGAGCTCCCGGTACTGCTGCTCGGTGAGTACCTGCAACTCATGGATCTCCTGCACTTGCCGGATCAGTTCGTCAGCTTCCGCGCGTAGATCCGCCTTCTGTCGCTC